>CAZIXJ010000180.1:0-6077 GCA_964542835.1 uncultured Hyphomicrobiales bacterium | reverse complement strand
GGCGGATTACCAATAACCACATCAAAACCCTCAAACTCGCCTTCTTCATTCAAGACTTCAGGAAATTCAAACCGCCACTCAAAAGCCTGGTCGAACACAGGATTTTCCTGTTCTTCTTCCACTTCTTTGCTGAGCTTAGCTATCTTGCTTTCAAGTTCCTGCTTTTCTTTTTCCTGCTTTTTGTCCATACCGCCTATCATCATCTGGCTGTTCAGCGAATGCAGCTTTTCTCCCAAGTCATTCAATTTCTTTTGCTTTTCGGATTGTCCTTCAAGCAAGCCCTGAAATTTGTCCTTTATTTTATCTATCGTTTTCTTAAGCTCATTCTTTGCCTGCTTATCCGTTGTGTTTTTGTATGCTGCAACAGCCATTTTGTATTCGTTAAGATTGCGTTTGTCTGACTCTTTAAACTGCGTATCTTTTTGATCAAATTTACTTATCAGCGAATTACCCTGCTTAATGTTTATATCAATATTCGGAAGTGTTTCGAGTTCGCCGTCTTTTTTGTAATAAGCATTTTTGAGCAATTCTATCCAAAGCCTCAGCCTGCATATCTTCACCGAATTGGCGTTAATATCCACACCGAAAAGACAGTTTTCGATTATAGCCTGCTTTTCCCTGAATAAAGTTTTCTGCACTCTTTGGCTTTCGTTGCTTTTCGGATTGTACTCAAAAAGATTGCCCTCGTCATCGGTGATGGTCAGTTCATCATTGGCAACTGCTATGTCGTAATTTTTCAGCCTTTTTCCGTTTTCGTCGGTCAATATTTCCAGTTCATGCTTCAAAGCTATCATTTCATTAAGTGCCGAAACCAGAAAATGCCCCGAACCGACTGCCGGATCGCATATTTTAAGACTGTTGAAAATGCGGTTTGCTTCTTCGGTATCCTCTATTTTGTTATAAAGTTCGCCTGCGTCTTTGCAGTTCCAACCCTTTTCGTCGTTGAATTTTTGAACGGCAGCCCGCCGGATCGTTTCGCGGCTCATATACATAGTGATGAATCCGGGAGTAAAGAACGAACCGTCTTTGTAGCCGTTTATTTTTTCAAATATCAAGCCCAGAACCGATGCATTTATAAGTGATTTGTTCTCTTCCTGTATCTCTTCGCTCCCTTCGCTGCTGAAATCATAAGCATTCAAAAATCTGAACAGATATTCGAGCGTTACGATATTTCCCTTTATATTTTTTCCACTTTCATCTTTTAAAACCGTTCCGTTCATAACGGGCAATGCTAACCGGTCTTCAAGCATACTTATGAAAAGTGTGTCATGCTCCAGCTCGGTCGGTTCAAAAAGCGAACTGTTCAGATAAGGTATATTTTCAAATTCTTTGAGATTTTCAGGACGTTCGTCTTTTGTGCGGGCAAGCACGCCGAAAAATAGCTTATCAAGATCGTCATATTCCGGTATTTTGTTTATATTCAAAAATGAATATTTTTTTTCGTCTTTATGATAAGTAAGAAGCTGGGCTTCCATCAGTTTCATAAAAAGAATCCGGTTTATCCAGGTTATAACAAGTTCCAAAGCGATCGTAAAAAGCTGTTCTTCTCTTGTTTCGCCATATATTTTCGGGTTTTCCAGTCTGTCTAACTTAAAGTGCGTCTCGATTTGGTTTATTGCATTTTCAAGCAAGGAGCCGGGTTCTCGGTCATTTGGAGCTTTTCTTTCTATAAGCTTTTTGCCTTTTGATTTGGTTTCCGTTAGCCCGATGATATGGAGCAATTCGGCATAGAACTTTTTATCAAGCGAGTTACTGTCATTCGCAAAAGGCTGTTTAAGAAGATGCTCGGGGGAAAGCAGTTTGAAAAGAGAGATCAATCTGCTGTCGTTTTTTGGGTCGTGATCAAAGATAATATCTTTAAATATGCGGACGTCAAAATAAGCAAATGAAATTTCATCTTCTAATCCCGAAACATAAGGTTTTGCAATATCATTATAAAAAAGATCGGTTTTCGTACTTGATAAAATTCCGTTTTCAAAATCTTTAAAAGACTTTACAAAATTTTTATTTTGGGCAAATTCCTTCTCAAATACTGAAGCATCAAAAACGAACCACTCAAAACCGTTAGTTGCGATCAGGTGTTTGATTTCGAGATTATTATTAGTAATTCTTTCTCTCATGAAATAAAGAATAAGCTCATGGAGAGCTTTCGTGTTAATATTATCATACCTTAGCATTTCAGCATGATTAGAAGGTTTCTTAGTCTCAATGATCACACCAACTGAAGAACCCGGTTTTTCTCCGTTATGAATTACGAGATCGGATCTGTCCTTCGTATTAATAAAGTGTTCATCTTCGTAAAAGGACTTTTTCAAAAATTCGGAAATGATATTTTTATTATATTCTTCGGATTCATTTTCATTTATTTTATTCAAAAGCCCTGAAAGCATGTATTTGAACCTGTCAATTTCATCTCTGTGAGGCTTAACTTTCAAATATGCTTTATTGAGTACCTTTCTTGGATTAAGAGCAATCGTTTTCATTAAATTCCTATTCATTTAATTTATCAATGATTTTTTGTAAATTCATATATTGGAATTTATGATATTTATCAAATATATACAATTATATTTTGTTTTCATCAAATCCAAACCTCAAAATATCAAAATAAATCCTAATAAACAAAAAGGAAATGGGAAATATTGAAAAAAAGTGAATAAATCAACCCTTCCGAAGGTTTGAAACCTTCGGAAGGGTAATAAAAAATCTAAAAATACTCAAAATCAACCACACTCTCTTATTTAGCTAATATTTGCGATTTAAGGTATTTTATTATAATCCTATGCTTTGCCATTAAATTGTTCTGAAAAATGCAGTGCTAAACTTCTGTGGAGGTCAGAATTTCGGGGTTTAGAAGAATATTATGGATTTGTTAAAATGAGATTTTTAATTTGAAATATTTGAATTAAATTTCAAAAAAATCATTTTTTTCAAAAATAATGCAACCAAATCGTGATTAAGGTACTATATAGATTACACATAAAAACACGTAAATTGAATAAAAACAAACAATTAAATCAATAATTGCAACTATTAGAGCAAGGATTTAATAAATATTCTCAAATAAAGCCTGACTTTAATAAATCCCCCGATTTGCAAATCAAATAAATCACTTTTTTAGAAAAAGTGGAAAAAATAAGGAGATGGCAAAGTCTTTACCAACTTTTTGAAAAAGTTGGCGACTTGCCCGACACTGAGCGTTATCCAAGTACCGATTTGGGAAGGAATATTAAGTGAAATTTTGAAAAATAGTGTTGATTTTTATTGATATTTTTTTTAAATTGAGAATATGCGAATTGTTTTTTTATATTAAAAGGTTATTATGAAAATTATTTATTCTCCTTTGGAAAAATTACATCACCCCACTTATGAATGGAATTTCGGTAAACTTGTTCAATATCCGGAGAAAAATACTCGTGCTGAAGTAATCAAAGATGAAGTAGTAAAGCGTGGTATGGAATCGTTGATAATAGAGCCTAACGAATATGATATTTCGAATATTAAAAATGTTCATGATCCTGATATGGTAGAGCATATAAAATCTTGTGAGGATTTGGATGATGATGAAGCGGTTTTCCCTCATATTTTTCCTTACAGAGATTATACTCCGAAATTCAACCAGCATCCTCGTATTAATCTGCGTAAAGCAGGATATTACTGCTTTGATGTAGGAATTGAAATATAAAAGAATACTTTTAAAGCAGCTAAAGCCGCAGCGGATTCTGCATTGACGGGAGCGGATTTGATATTTTCCAGAGAGGAACGCCACGTCTTTGCAATGTGTCGTCCACCCGGGCATCATGCCGGATATGATCATTTTGGTGGATATTGCATTTTTTGTAACGCTGCTATAGCAGGCTATAAGCTGATGCAAATGGGCAGAGTGGCAATTCTCGATGTTGATTTCCATCACGGAAACGGTATTCAGGATATCTTTTATGAGATACCTGATGTGTTGTATGTTTCGCTTCATGGCGACCCTGCTGTTAATTACCCTTATTTTTCCGGTTTTCCGGAAGAAATTGGAGAGAAGCTCGGTATCGGTGCAAATTATAATATTCCTCACAAGCCCGGCACCGGTGATGCGGAATATCGTGATTATCTGAAGCAGGCAATTCAAAAGATAGACAGTTTCGGACCTGATGTTCTTATTCTGTCGCTTGGTCTTGATATTTTTGAGGGAGACCCGTTGAGTGATATTGGTTTGTCTTCACCTTTTTTCAAAGAAATTGCCAATACGGTTTCCCGTTTGGGAGTTCCTGTACTGGGACTTTTGGAAGGCGGTTATGATATGAGCAATTTAGCCGTAAACGGAGCAAATTTCATAGAGGGATTGGCAGAGATTTAAGGATAATTGGATATTGCTTGCAATAATGAAAAGTCAGTCTCTGCTAAATGGGACTGACGTGGCATTGCCATGAGTGAAGACTTGGGACAGATGGATAAAGTTTCCCAAAACTACACTAATTGAGCAAAAAACGACATATGTAAATAAAAAGCAAATCACATTCGCATAAACACAAAATAGCACAATTATACGAATGTTTATTAAAAATAATTTCATTAATAATCATAAATTTTGTAATTTTGAGTGCATTTATTGAGAGTTCGTAGATAAATGAGTTAGCCCCCATTAAAACAGAACTAATTGAACTATGGCATTAACAGACATACAAAAAAGAAAATTCTTAGAGATTTCTGGACATGAATATGCAGGTGACGAATTAAAAGGACAGTTCTCTACTCAAAGAGCCTATAATGACGAGAAATGGAAAAACTATTCTCCTTGGTTATTTTCTTATGTGATAGAACCTGATACTGAATATCTCATTTGTGAATTAGAGCATCGTATGACAGATAACCGCATATTTGGTTGGGATAAAGATGGAATTGAACTACCATCAGATATAACAGAAAAGTATTTTAAATCTCATTGGTAAAAATAGTAATATGTGGTTCGAGAATTTAATGGGGTTTACTGAATACGACCCAAAAACAGTACGGAATAACATTTATATAAGTGATAATAAATTAGTTTCAAGAGCAAATCAAAAAGAATATTTTTTTGGAAAACTAATCACACCTTCATTAAATGACTTAAGACAAGAGTTTAGTTCGCTAACAAATTATAATTCAAGGATTACTATATCTGAAATAGTTGGAAATGTACAATTATTGCATTGCGACCAAAGCAATAATGGAGCATTTTTTCAAGCAGCCTCACAATTCAATCTGTTAGAAATGACAAGTCCAATAGTTACACCTGAAAAAGGAGTTGGAATATACGAGAATGACTTTACACAAGGACCAGCTTGTGCAATAACTTGTGGTGCAGGAACTATTTATAGAAACTATTTTGCAAATGTAAATGGACAGATTGGACAGAGTTTGAATAATCAAATTGATTGCTTAGAAGATATAGGTAACGAATTGGGGAATAAAAACGATTGCTTATGGAAAATGAGTAATGGTTATGCTCTTGCGACTGAAGCTGGATTGTACAAAATTGCAGATACATTAAGAAATCAATCAGAAAAGGAATATGAAAGTTTAAAAGGTAAGCTAAAAATAGGAGTGCAATTAGATACAGAAGTAACTATAAATAACAGTAAAAATATTGTCACACAAGCATATTGTTCTGCCTTACCTGTTGCATACTCTAGTATTAATCAAACACATTGGGAGCTCTTTGCAAGATTAATATTAGAAGCGACTTACGAAGCAACATTTTACTCAGCTCTTAAGAATTATGAAAAGACAAAGAATAAAAATGTTTATCTCACTTTAGTTGGTGGGGGTGTTTTTGGAAATAAAAAGGAGTGGATTTTTGATGCCATTAAGAAATCACTGATGAAATTCTCAAAAACACCATTAAACATAAAGATTGTAAGTTATGGCAATTCGAATCTTGACGTTCATAGATTTTTACAAAATTATAATGATTAAAACACTATTAAACAACAAATAACGGGGGCTAACACGGTATAAACAAAATAGGCGAAATAGTAGTAAATACAAGGTTAGTAGCCCGCTTCAACTTTTGTGTAACTTAACAGGAAAGTGCCACGCAAACGCCT
>CAZIXJ010000179.1:0-6078 GCA_964542835.1 uncultured Hyphomicrobiales bacterium | reverse complement strand
AAATGCATTAAGGGTCTGTATATCAAAATCATTTGTTGGCTCATCAAGAAGGATTACGTTTGGGTTGTTCATCAGCATACGCACAAGTGCCAGCCTGCGTTTCTCGCCTCCTGAAAGAGTTTTTATGAGTGCTTTGTGCTGCTCTCTCGGAAAAAGAAATTTATCCAGTAAATCTCTGCTTGTAAGATATCTGTCTTTTCCTTCACCAACGTTAATATATTCTGCTATTTCCTTTACTGCAGAAATTACGTTCATATCATCTTTCAAATCTTTTATTTCCTGCTGAAAATATCCGAAGTTTACTGAATTACCAATTAATATTCTTCCGTCATCAGGACTCATATCTCCCATCAATACTTTCAAGAGTGTTGATTTGCCCGAGCCGTTCGGACCTATAATGCCGATTCTGTCTTTTGGTTTTGCAATATAAGTAAAATCTCTGAAAAGCAATTTTCCGCCGAGAGATTTCTCAATACTGTGAGCTTCTACAATCCTGCTTCCAAGAAAAGTATTTCCAAGTTCGATTTTTATCTTCTTTTCTTTTACTTTTTTTGCTTCTTTTTTTAAGACATCTATCCAGTCTATTCTGCTTTGCTGTTTTGTTCTTCGGGCTTTTGCCCCTTTCTGCAGCCATGCAAGCTCTACCCGAAGTCTGGATAGCTTATGCTCTACGGTAGATTGCTGAGTCTGAATAAAATTATCTTTTTGCTCGAGATATTTTTCATAATTGCCGGGATAAGAAAAGATTTTCTTTTGGTCAATTTCGATGATTTTAGTTGTAAGAGCATCAAGAAAATATCTGTCGTGAGTTACAAAGAGCAATGCCTGACCCGTTTTCTTAATTGTATCCTGCAACCATTGAACGGAATCTGCATCGAGATGGTTTGTAGGCTCATCAAGTATCAACAAATCAGGTTTGCTGAGTAATGCTTTTGATAGAGCTACTCTTTTTTTCAGTCCGCCCGATAGATTATCAATTTTTTCATCAAATCTTGTAAGTCCGATTTGAGTAAGCATAGTTTTTGCTTCATTTTTATAATTCCATCCTTCGAGATGCTCAATTTCTTCAGCAAGTTTGTTTATTCTCACTGCATCAGATTCAGTACTTTTATGCAAAAGTAATTCATATTCATCCAGAATATCATTCAGATATTTATTAGCTCCCATTACTGCTTCAAGTACAGTTTCGTGAGAATCAAATTTTGGAAGTTGCTCGAGAAATTCAAATCTTGCTTCGTTATTGAATGTTACTTCACCTTCATCAGGAGTTTCTTTCCCGGCAATTATTTTCAGCAAAGTAGTCTTGCCTGCACCGTTTATACCAATAAGCCCTACTCTTTCACCTGACTGCATACCAAAAGATACATCCTCGAAAAGTATTTTATCGTTGTATGCTTTACTCAATTTATTGCAGGAAAAAATATTCATATTCAAAATTTCGTATAATTAATAAAATAAATACACAATTTAATATTCTAATATCTTTATTAAATTATATTTTACAAAATTAAGAAGTTTTTTTGCTAATAGAGAAAAATTGTTTAAAATTGTAATAATTTTATTTTAAAAATTGAGAAAACAATATGGATTTAACGAATACACCTAAGATTTTGTTGCCGGAAATTGAAAACCTGCATAAATTTGATGTTTATCTTGAAAATGGCGGATTTGAAGGCTTTAAGAAAGCAATTAAATTATCATCTGATGACGTAATAAATGAAGTAAAAGCATCCAAACTCAGAGGAAGAGGCGGTGCTTGCTTTCCAACAGGATTGAAATGGAGTTTTATGCCTAAGGGCAGAGATACTACGAAATATTTACTGGTAAACGGTGATGAATCAGAACCCGGTTCTTTTAAGGACAGACAAGTATTTGAGCAAAATCCATTTGCGTTAATTGAAGGAATACTCATCTCATCTTATGCAATGGGTGTAAAAGCTGCTTATATTTATATACGCGGTGAATATCATAAATGGGTAGATATGATGCAGAAAGCTCTCGATACTGCATATGAAAAAGGTTACGTCGGCAAAAAAATGAAAGAAACTTTCGGAACTGATTACAGTGTGGAAATTTACATTCATAAAGGTGCAGGCGCATACATTTGCGGTGAAGAAACATCACAAATGACATCTCTCGAAGGTAACAGAGGTTATCCAAGATTAAAACCACCTTTCCCTGCTCAGGTTGGGCTTTGGGGAAAACCCACTACAATTAATAACGTAGAAACTATTGCCACTATCCCTGCTATTATGAACATGGGTGGCGAGGCTTATTCAAAAATCGGTGCTGAAGGTCATCCGGGAACAATACTTTTCGGTGTAAGCGGACACGTTAATAAACCCGGAGTATATGAGTTACCAACCGGAATACCATTAAAACAATTAATTTATGAAGTTTGTGGCGGAGTGCCTGGAGATAAAAAAATAAAAGCAGTAATTCCGGGCGGTTCATCTATGCCACCACTCAGAGGAGATGAAATAGATGAAGTTTTGATGGATGAAGAATCCCTAAAGCCATTCGGAACTCATATCGGTACTGCCGGCGTAATGGTAATGGATGAAGATACAGACCTTGTGGATGTTACTTTAAGAATTGCTCATTTCTATCATCACGAATCCTGCGGACAGTGTACACCTTGCCGTGAAGGATGCGGCTGGATGGAAAAAACTCTGAAAAGAATCAATGCCGGAGATGGCACAAGTAAAGACCTTGACCTGTTGATTTCAGTTGCAAATAATATCGAAGGAAATACAATTTGTGCTTTGGGTGATGCTGCTGCTTGGCCCGTAAGAGGATTTGTAACCAAATTCAGAGACGAATTTGAAGCAAAAGTAAAAGACAGCAGAACTTTTGTAGCTCCTAATGTAGTTCATGGCAGGAGACCTACGGCAGATACTCTTATATTTGAAGAATAAATTAAAAATTTTGATTTCTTAATCAAATTGCTACTATTACGCTGATAAATAATCTTCATTTCAAAACAAGCAATTTTAAATTTAGGTAAGCATTCAGGTAAGTAAGTTTCTTCCCAAAAAACAAAAGCCCTTGAAAATCAAGGGCTTATTTGTTATGGCTTGTGGGCCCGGAGGGACTTGAACCCCCGACCGACGGATTATGAGTCCGGCGCTCTAACCAACTGAGCTACAGGCCCGAAAAAATATTTTTGATTGTCGTTTCAAAAACAGAATACAAAAATAAGAAATTTTTTAAAAACTACAAATTAATAATTGAATAATCCTAAAAATAATCCAATTTGTATTGCATATCCGTTTGGATTGAATCCATCAGGTACGTTTTCTAATGTTGCTTCTTTATTTAGTTCCCAGTCCTGTGCAAAACTTGCCATATAAAATGCACTCATTCTTATTACGGTAAATTGCGTAAAAGCGTATTCAATTTGAAATCTCGGCATGGCAAACCAGTAAGATGTAGTAATGTTCTGCATAAAGTAGTTTTCATTGTTAGTTTCATTGAAATCCACTTTGTCAGGAGCCTGCCTTAAATCAAGATTGTAATTTCCATAGCCAAAAGCTAAAGATGGTATTATTGCGAATGACTTGAAAGGCATAAAAGTATATTCAAAAGGAACTCCGGTCATAAAATTGCTTACTTCTACAGAACGTGTGTACGCCTCGTCACCTGCATCAATATCAGTAGATGCTTCCGAAGAACCTGAATATCTGAAAAATCCTATTCTGGTATTTGGAATAATTACAGTGCTGGACATTAGTTCAAGCCCGTGATGATACATATTATCTTTAAGTTCATCCACACCAAAATTCATATCCTGTATATACTTATTAATATCTGTCATATCCTGTATGAAAAAACTGCCGGAGTAACCACCGCCAATTCCAAAATAAACAGTTTTTTCTTCAAATTGCTGTTCATCAAAAGTAAATTCGTCCAATCTGTCATCCTGTGCATTCAGATTTACAAAGAATAATGCAAATAATATCATTATGCATTTCATTTTAATCACCATTTTTATTATTTTTCAATTTATTATTTTTGCAAAATATATTTAACGTAATTTTTATGAAAGAATTTTATAGAAGTATGAACAAAATTGATAAGTCATTTTTTCTGAGGGATACAGATTTAGTTGCTAAAGAACTTATAGGTAAGATTCTTGTCAGAAAAAATAACGGAGAATATTTAAGTGGTGAGATAGTGGAAACTGAAGCCTATTTGCCTGAAGGTGATTTGGCGAATCATTCAGCACAGTCTCATACAAAAAGGAATGCACCAATGCGTGAGGATGGCGGAATTATGTATGTTTATAAGATTTATGGTATTCATCATTGTATTAATATTGTTACGGAAGAAAAAGGGAAGGGCAGTGCTGTATTGATTAGAGCATTAAAACCCCATTGGGGATTGGATATTATGAAAGAATTGAGAAAAAAAGATGATGAAAAAATATTATGTAAAGGACCGGGAAATCTAGCTAAGGCGATGAATTTTTCTGTTTATGACAACTATAAGCCGGTTTATAATAATGATGAGATATTTCTTTTGGAAAATGATAAAAAGTATGATATAATAGAAGATAATAGAATAGGAATTTCAAAATCCAAAGAACTTCTTTTGAGATATTACA
The DNA here is from genome assembly GCA_964542835.1 of uncultured Hyphomicrobiales bacterium. Classification (GTDB taxonomy): domain Bacteria; phylum Bacteroidota; class Ignavibacteria; order Kapaibacteriales; family UBA2268; genus CAZIXJ01. Next base: position 1,472 of record CAZIXJ010000179.1, on the reverse strand, counting down.
TTAAAAATTGTAATTTTGTATCAGGTAAAACAAAAAATAATTAGGAAGTAGTGAAATGCTTGCAAAATGGGAAACAAAAAATAAAAGACATATATATGATTTCAGAATATTCGATGCTTATGTAAAGACTTCGCATCATCCCAAATGGAATAGGGATGCTGATTATGTTGTTATAGATTCTCCGGACTGGGTAAATATCGTACCCGTTACAAAAGATAATAAGATTGTGATGGTAAAGCAATTCAGGCATGGTATAGATGATTTTACTCTCGAAATTCCCGGAGGACTTATAGATCAGGATGAAGAGCCTAAATTAGCAGGGATGAGAGAATGTATGGAAGAAACCGGATGGGGAAGTGATGATGATGCGGTTTACATCGGCAAAACTCATCCAAATCCGGCTTTTATGAATAATACATGCTATTCTTATTTGTGGGAAGGCTGTTATGAAAAATCAAAGCAGAACCTTGATGGAAACGAGGATATCGAAGTTGTGTTAGTAGATGCTTCTGATTTGAAAGAGTTTATTGCCAAATTTAAAATCAAGAATTCTCTGGTATTAAATGGAGTATTTTTTTATTTATTAAAAAACGGAAAATTATAAATGAAAGTAATAGATAGCAGTATTTTCAAAACCCGAAATATTATCGGGGATATAATGGGTGAATATCACCGGTACATCGGTAATAAACGAATTATTGTAATTGCAGATGCAAAAGTAATGAAATATTACCCTAAATTATTTATTGATTTTCCTGTAATTACTATATACAGCTCTGAATCGAATAAAAGTCTGGATTCGATAAGTTATGTTTTTGAAAAATTACTTGAATACAAAACCGACCGAAATACATTTTTGCTTGGTGTAGGTGGTGGTGTAGTAACTGATATTACCGGATTTGCAGCTTCTTCCTTTCTACGAGGTCTGGATTTTGGTTTGATGCCTACTACCTTGCTTGCTATGGCAGATGCAGCAGTAGGGGGTAAAAACGGAGTTAATTTTAAGGGTTATAAAAATGTGATTGGTTTTTTCAGACAGCCTGATGTAACGTTAACAGATACCGGATTTTTAAATACTTTACCTCAGAAGGATATTTATTCAGGGTTTTCAGAAATTATCAAAATTGCTGTAATTTTTGATTCTGAATTGCTGAACTATATGAATCAGAACCATAAATCTTTATTAAAACTGGAAAGCCATTCGTTAAATTACATATTGGAAAAAGCAATTTCAATAAAACAGAATATAATTGAAAAAGACCAGTTTGATAAAGGTGTGCGAAAGCTCCTGAATTTTGGGCATACATTCGGTCATGCAATAGAAGCAGAGTACGGCGAAAGCTTATATATTACTCATGGTGAGGCTGTGGCAATGGGGATGATATTTGCCATGAAGCTTAGCGTAATTGAAGGCAATCTCGTCCGGCAGCGCCGCCATCCACGCCAGCCGCTCGGGCCGGGGGATCGCGGCG
>CAZIXJ010000178.1:0-6080 GCA_964542835.1 uncultured Hyphomicrobiales bacterium | reverse complement strand
GGAATTCGGAAATTGAGATAATACTCTCATAGAATTGATATTAATTATAATTTTTCTTGAAAATAATTTTTTTTGGAAGACAATAGAACTAATCTGAAGATAATTCACATAAACTTGCTTTATATCGGATTTGAGTATATTAATAATATTGTCGCTTGTCTGAAATTCAAATCGGAGTTTCGATTCATCAGCATAAAGTATTCCTCTGGAAATTGCAAATCCGTGATATACATTTTCAAATTCAAAAGGGATACTGTATTCATCAATCATTGTTTTCATCCTCAATTTTTTCCACACCCTTTATTCCTTTTATACTGAGAAGTTTGGCAAATAAATTTTTAATGTCATGCCTGCTGCTTACTTTTACTGTAATAGTACCATCAAAATTGGAGCCTGATGTATCAAGATTTATTCTTTTTATGTAATTTCTGCCGACAGCATCAGTAATATCCATTAGCATACCTTCTCTGTCCTCGCCATTAATTTTTAATTTTACATCTTTATGTCGGAACTCATCTTCTTTTTCAGAAATATCATCAGTATTTTCTTTGAAATAATTATGAAGGCTCGTTACAGCTTTATGAGATACCACATAGTCTTCCCATTCTAATTTGGGTCTGGAATTCGGTGAAGTAATTATTTCTATCTGGTCACCTGAATGCAATTTGTAGGATATATCTTTTATCTGACCGTTTACCTTTCCTGTAATGAAGTGGAAACCCTTATCTTTACTCAGATTAAAAGCAAAATCAAGAAGTGAAGAGCCTGCCGGTAGTTTATACTGATTTCCGGATTTGTCGAATACTGATAATTCACTGTCGAATAAATTAACTTTAATCGAATTCCAGATTATCTGATTTGCGTTTTCTTTGTTAATGTCTATCATATCGCTCATCCAGTCTCCCCAGTCATTGATTTCCTCTTCGGTAAATTCAAGAGCTCTCATCCTGCCTGATTTCAAGGAAAACTGAGACGAAAAACCTTCTTCGGCAATATTTTCCATTTCTTCAGTGCGTATTAGAATCTCAATTTTTTTTCCGTCGGGACCAAAAAGAACAGTGTTAAGCGATTTATACCAGTCCAGTTTAGGATTTGCAATATAATCAGCAAAGCTGACCGTATTGAATGCATTTGCAAGTACACCGTGCACCCTGTAGCACTCGTGAATATCTCCCGTCTTCAGGATTATTACCATAGAATAAAAATTATCAATATCACTTATTGATTTACCGTCCTGAATCATTTTAAATATCTCATATTCATGCTTATGCACAATAGAAAGCAAATAATCAAAATCCTGCTTTTTGAGGCTTTTATCTATCAAATCCGAAAACATCCTTATATAATCAATAAAATCCCGTCTTTTTTCATTCAGAGCTTCTCTTATTGCTTCATACTGAGCCTTGTCAGTATAATAAAAAGCACGGTTTTCAAGCTCCATTTTAGTTTTTGAAAGCCCGAGCCTGTGAGCAAAAGGTACGTAAAAATTAAGCGTCTCCAGCGCTATATCTTTTTGCCTTTCGGGTTTCAGATAGTGCAAAGTTCTCATATTATGGAGTCTGTCTGCCAATTTTATGATAATTACTCTTACGTCTCTTACGAGTGCAAGAAAGAGCTTTCGGTAAGTTTCATTTTTGTCAATCTTTTTGGATGATTTAATATCGAGAGATGCTCTTTGATTTGTAATTTTGGTTACTCCATCTACCAACTCAGCTATCTCATCACTGAAATCTTCAGCAATGTTGTGTTTTTTTACTTCATCCACATCTTCTATTGTATCATGAAGAAGGCAGGCACATATTGAATCAGTGTCAAATATTCCGAGTTCATTTATCAGTATCAGCGAAACGTTAAGCGGATGAGTATAATAAGGCTTACCTGATTTTCTAATTACATTGCTGTGCTTATCCAGCATATACCAAAAAGCCTTTTCAATTAATTCTAAATCAAGGTCGGTTTTAGCTAATTTTAAAGAATGTAAAAAATACTGAAAATCTTTATTTTTATCAAACCCAAAAGGGCTATCTTCTTCGTGTTCCAGTTCAAATTCGAATAACATTTCCATAAAGATTGTCTGTTTTTTTTTAAAATAAATTTTATATATTCCATATTATATAATAGAATTTAAAGAAAATATTTTAAATTAGCAATAAGTTTAATGTAAAAAGTGAAAATAATTATGAAAAGAAGAGATACATTTAAAATACTACTCGGACTGATGGCTTTTTCGGGTATGAAATATAAGGCTTTTTCTTTGGATAAAAATGCAGAAATTATTAAACCTAAGAGGCTTAAAGAAGGTGATACCATAGGCGTAATCGCTCCGGGTTCGGCGGCAGCATCACCTGAAGATTTATACAAAGCTGAAGAAATTGCAAAACTTCTTAATCTGAATATCAAATTCTGTAAGAATTTAATTTCAGGAACCGGAATTAAAACTAGAACTCCTGAGGAAAGAATCGAAGATTTGCATCAGATGTTTGAGGATAAATCAATCAACGCAATATTCGCAATCAGAGGCGGTTACGGTTCCGCACAGCTTCTGGATAAAATTGAATATGATTTGATAAAAAACAACCCCAAAATATTTGTAGGCTACAGCGATATTACTGCTTTGCATAATGCAATTAATCAAATTACAGGTCTTGTAACTTTCCACGGACCGCTGCTTCTTTCTCCTTTTACGGAATGGACTTTTAATAATTTCAGAAAAATTCTTTTTGCTGAAGAAAAAATCGGAGAAATTACAAACCCCGACAAAATGGATGGCGTAAGACAAATGTTCCCGCTAATGACCGTAAATGAAGGAAAAGCAAAAGGACAATTAACCGGCGGAAATCTTACCATAATATCTTCTCTTATGGGAACACCTTACGAAATTGACACAAAAAATAAAATATTATTCCTCGAAGATGTAGGAGAGCCTCCTTATAAAATTGACCGTATGCTTACTCAGCTCAAGCTCGCCGGAAAACTTCAGGAAGCTAAAGGAATAATTATCGGGAAATGTCATAACTGCGAACCCGGAATGACGAGAGGCACATGGGATTTGGTATTCAGTGAAGTAATTGAAAGCATTATAAAGCCACTTAATATTCCTTGCTATACAGGATTAATGATAGGGCATACTAAAGACCAGATTACTCTGCCTTCAGGCATAGAAGCTGAAATGAATGCAGATAAGAAGTCGCTTGTAATTAATGATTACGCTGTAGAATAAATATGGCTTACAGAATTCTTGATAATTGCATCGTTTGCAGCTACTGTGAGCCTGTATGTCCCGTAAGAGCAATTTCACTCGGTGAAGATATTTATGAAATAAATGAAAAAAAATGCACTGAATGCAAAGGTTTTTATGATGAACCTCAATGCGTAATCGTCTGCCCCGTAAAGGCAATAATAAAAGTTAATGAGGAAAAGAAATGATACCAATTCAGGGTAAAATTGAAATTGAAAAAGGAAAAATAAAATCTTTCACTCCGAAATCAGGTGGAGTAACTGTAATCATAAATAATAAGGAAAATTTTTTTTCGGATGCTTATTTATTGCCCGGATTTGTTGATTCGCACTGCCACATATGGGGGCTTGGGCTTACGAAATCACTTGTAAATATTTCTGATGCAAAAAGTCCTGAAGAGATTACCGAAAGAATAAATATAAATCCAAAATACAGAGGCAACTGGATATTTGGCAGAGGCTGGAATCAGGAACTTTGGGATAATGTGAAATATCCTGGTAAGGAAATATTAGATAAATACTTCCCTGATACTCCTGTTTTGCTTACAAGAATTGACGGACATGCAGACTGGGTTAATTCAAAAGTACTAAAAATAGCAGGGATTGATAAAAATACTCCCAACCCTCCGGGAGGAGAGATAATAAGAGACAACAACGGTGAGGCTACGGGACTTCTCATAGATAATGCAATGCAGCCTGCAGAAAAGCATATGCCTCATTATTCGCTTGAGCAACTCGAAGAAATGATAAAAATCGGAGTAAATGAAGCTTTAAAAAAAGGTCTGACGGAACTTCACGATATGGACGTAAGCCCGATTCAAATACAAATATTTAAAAAACTTGATGAAAATAATGAACTGCCTGTAAGAGTAAGAGCTTATATTTCTGCTCAAAACGACCAGTGGATAAGAGATAAAGTAACTCCATACAAAGGCAAAAACTTTTCAATAGTAGGAATTAAGTTCTTTGCTGACGGTGCATTAGGTTCACACGGTGCCGCTCTTTTAGAGCCATATTCTGACAAAAAAAATGCAAAAGGTTTAATTCTGCTTGAAAAAGAAAACTTCATAAAAAAAGCAGCACAAGGAATAGAAGCCGGATTTCAGATAGCAACACACGCTATCGGCGATGCAGCAGTCAGGTTTGTACTCGATGCATATGAGATATTACGCAAAGAATACCCGGGTGCAATTCTTAGAATAGAGCATTCACAAATGATACACCCGGATGATTTACTCAGATATAAAAAACTCAACATCATTGCTCCCGTACAACCCGTACACTGCACAAGCGATGCTGCTACTATGGCAGAACCGAGACTTGGCTTGGAAAGATGCAGCTATTCCTACAGATGGAAAAGTTTGATTGATAATAATATTATAATGCTTGGAGGTTCGGATTTCCCGATAGAATCACACGACCCCCTCACAGGCATAGATGCATTTATTAACAGAATTCCCGCAGGAATGAATGAAGCGTGGATGCCTGAAGAAATAATTGATATAACTGATGCACTGGACGCCTATACAGTCAATAGCCATAAGCTCTTTCCTGAAAAGAGAGGAAGTGTTCAATCGGGCTTTGATGCTGATTTTGTAATTTTAAAAAACAAAAATTTTAATTTCGGACAAAACGAAGTTACAGCGACATATGTAGCAGGCGAGAGAAATTATTGATTTCGTAATGCCTGTTTCTGAAAAATTGTACTTTGATTAAATTGCTAAACAAAACTATGCATCAAATAGCACTTAGCATAATATCATATTCATCCTCTATTTCATAAATTTATATCTTACTATTTCTTTATCAAATATAATATTTACGAAATAAACTCCCTTCTGCAGATTATTTTTAAAAATTGTAAAATTTGTAGTATTCGATTTTGAATAAATTAATTTTCCTGACAAATTATATAAATTAAAATTTCCTCTAAACTTAGTTTCGACGGAAAAGATTTCCGATGTATTGATAAATGAAGTGTTATCACTGTTACCAACCGATGAAAACTGCTCTGTACCGGTAATAATTACAGCATCCAAATCAAAGCCCGATAAAGTGGGGTCATAATATTTATGCCCGGGATTATTTATCAGCATTTGGGTTATGTCTTTTATTTTAATATATTTAATTTCAGCCATAAAAATATCATCAAGGTCAAAAGCATCTCCTCCGCAATTATAAGGGTCATATTCCTTATCTTTAGTAAGAGTGGGTTTAGTGCCTGCACATCCTTCCAAAGTTACGGAATCAAAAGGAAATGCTACATACTCTTCCCCATCTTTACTTGCAGATACTATTGCAGGCTCTGCAAAAATAATATCTTTGTATGGATTTTTAAATACATTCTCATAAATAAAAAAATCAGGACCGGGAATGTTGTATATTTTTCTGTTTTTAAGCCCTACTACAATTTCGCCCCCCAAACCAAGGGAAAGCAATTCCTCAGGCATTACCTCCTGCACATCCTCATTTGCAATTTCTGACGGCAAGCCGAAAATATTTTCGGGGTAATACTCAGGCTCCTGCCCGCTATTCTGACCCGAACCCGGACTAAAACTATAAACCGTATCAATCGGAAGAAAATCCTGCGAATAAATATTTTTACAGAAAAGAACACTAAATAGAATCAATAAAAAAAACATAAATCTATTAAATATTAATTAATCATCACTAAATAGAGATGTAACAATTAATTTGAGTTTTTATTTTAAATGGAAAAGGTAGCTAAGCAGAAATTACTGACCAATTTCAATTATTCCGTAATTATTCACAGTAGCGGAGTTTATTATGCTTTTTCTTACAGAAAGTGCATTTATTCCAACCTCTAATGTAGCATCATCAGA
>CAZIXJ010000177.1:0-6120 GCA_964542835.1 uncultured Hyphomicrobiales bacterium | reverse complement strand
TTTACATTTACTGCAAAAAGTAATGTTTCGTATAAACTCACAGGATGGTTATATTGAAAATCGAAACCTAAAGCATAAGAGTCTTTTTTACCTTTACTCCCAGAATAAATTACTGAAGGAAATTCTCCTATTAACATATTTGTTAAATAACTTTTTCTTCTAGGTTGGGTAAACTCGTCTTTACCAAATTGCAATTCATTATTTTTTTTTAACTCTTCCATAAAATCAGGAGAATTTGACCATCCGCTTGCAGGAACAGGGCAAGGTTTTTTTGTTTTAGGATGGATAAGAGGAATAAAAAATTTATCATCCTTTCTTTGTTCTGGTGCACCCATATGCATAGTTTGAAAAACTCTACCATCATCATCAATTTCGCAAAAAGCAGACTCGCCTCCTGAAAACTGCTCTTGAGACTTTACCCATTTTTTAAATTTTTTTCTAATATTCTCATCAATTACTCCATTATTATTATTTATCAGTTCTTTAGCCTTATTTAAGATATATTTGCCATTTTCTTTTTTAATCTGTAATTTTAAAGTTCCTTTTACTCTACATAATATATACTCATGCTGATTAGCTATCTGATTTGAGCCTCCCATTGGATTTCTTTTGTCCCAAATTGTAGTTCCAATATTATCTAAATCGAAAGTGTCAAGAAGAAGTTTTAATTTTTCATATTCATATTCATCAATATGACACATAAAGCAAGAATCTTGTTTTAAATACTTAAGGGATAATTCAATCCTGTCTTTCATAAAACTAAGCCAAGATGCACTTTTGTATGTATTTGTATAATATATTTCAGAATGTTTAGCATTATATGGCGGGTCAATATGAATATATTTAATATTTTCCTTGTATTTTTCTTGTAAGGTATTAAGTGCCTGATAGTTTTCAGAGTGTATCAGTCTTCCGTCAAGTGCCTCGTCAAGATTGTCAAATAGATTCAAAATATCAATTTCAAGGTCTTTGAAATGCTTGGTATCAACAGGTAAATACTTATATTTGTCATTTCTTCCTTTAAAAAGTCCGTTTTTATTAATTTGTGAAAAATCAAAATCCTCATTCACCATTCCGAGCTCTTTCCATTCTTTGATTTGCTCTATTAGATTTTCGTGCATTGCAATTTTTTTGATTATCTCATCTGATAATTTATCAACGGTAATTACATAATTACTGTTCAGTGCAAACTTTGGTTTATTCCAAACTCTCACGAGTTCATTTTCAAATTGCGCAATAAACTTGATAATTTTGAGTGCAAAGGTTTTGATAGTCTTGAGCTGATTAAGTCTATTCTGTTCAAACTTGTTTTCTTCATCAAGCAATATCTGGTGTAAATACATATCCAATTGCTCGGTTAAAAACTTTTCCGCATTTTTATTGATAAAAAAATCAACTTCTGACTGCTTTTTGAATGTTTTGAAGGCTTTTTCGAGTATTGCTTCCGGGATTTTCGTTTTTTTGATAATTTCATCGTTTTTGGTTTTTCTTCCATTTTGGCTATAAGCAACATCAAAGTAAAAAGTTTTCTGCCCTCGGTTGTCGTTTATCAAATCTACGCTGTCTTTTTCTTCTCTGATTTCTCTAAATGTAAAAACAAGAGACTTTTTCTCATTGTTTTGCTTTGCCTGTAATGTGCTTACATCAAAAAAGAAGTTGTATTCTTCTTTGCTATCTTCATCAGTAATATTTACATTGATACTTTGAAATAAAACATCGGACTTCACATAATAGAGCATATGAGTTTTCCAAAAAAGCACGACATCCCTGTTGTCTGTATAAACCTTTTCATAAACTCTTTGCCAGTTAGCTGTTTTTACAAAATATACACTACCGCTTTCACTAAAATACTTTTCAAAAAATGAGTAAAGCTTCTCAAAAAACTCTTCTCTGAAAGAATCATTAATTATCTGCTCGTTTTGTACTTCTTTTTTAAACTCTTCCAAAATCAGCTTGTAATAGCTCGATTTTATTTTGAGCAGATTAACATACCCGCTAGCCCCTTCGACATTTGCACCTGTGAAGATATTTTCGAGAGCTTGGTAAAATTTATTTTCGTTGATATTCGCCATAATATCTATTATCCTAAAAAGTAAGAGTTTGAATATGCACTTTATCTATGCTAAAAAAATCTATTGCATTTCTCCAAAAAAATGACATTCAATTTAATGAATTTATGCAATTTATCCAAAAAAAAAACATCTACTCAAATTCCACAAATTCGAGTGTTTTTTTGATTTTCCAGAGGATTTCCACTGCTTCGTCTCTGTTTCTTAATTTTGTTTTGAGCAGGAGTTTGTTTTTGTATTGAGTAAGTTGGGCTTCTTCAAGGTCTTGAATAAATTCGGTGATGAGTGGAAAAGCATGTTCGTAATAATCTGAATTTGTTTCTGCCGGAAATTCTGCCGTTAAAAGATTGCTTTTCAGAGATACTCTTGCAAATCCTGTATTCAATGCTGCAATTCTCAATTTTACGACAAACATCAGATTTTGAGCTTCTTTAGGCATTTTACCGAATTTATCGGTAATTTCAGCAGTCAGTTTTTCTAAATCGGATTTTTTTTCTGTTCGATACAATGCTTTGTAATAATTAAATCTATCAGTATCTCCCGTAATATAATCATTAGGGAAAAAAGCATCATATTCGGTATCCACTGCAATGTCATCATTTTTGAATATTTTGCTGTGTATATCACCTTCATCGGGGAATAAATCTGAAAATTCCTCTGTTCGAAGCTCAGAGACAGCCTCGTCAAGTATTTTCTGAAACATTTCAAATCCAATATCCAGTATGAACCCGCTCTGCTCTGCACCAAGCAAATTGCCGGCACCTCGGATTTCCATATCACGCATTGCAAGTTTGAATCCGCTGCCCAAATCAGTAAATTCCTCTATAGCCTGAAGTCTCTGAATAGCTTTTTGTGGTAATTTATGATTGTCCGGGATTACCAGATAGCAGTAAGCCTGTTTGTTTGCTCTGCCTACTCTGCCACGCAACTGATAAAGCTCCGCCAGGCCGAAATTATGAGAATGATTAATAATCATTGTATTTGCATTTGGTATGTCAATTCCGGATTCGATTATTTTTGTGGCTACAAGCATATCATATTTTCCGGTAATAAACTTTTCCATAGCTTTTTCAATTTCAGAAGGTTTCATCTGCCCGTGAGCCACTCCTATACGAAGTGAAGGCATAAGCATATTCAAGTCTGTAGCAAGTTTCTTTATATCCATTACCTTGTCGTTTACAAAGAATACCTGCCCGCCACGTTTGGTCTCATTATAAATTGCTTCAATTATTTTTTCATCATCCCATTCGATGATTTCAGTATGTACAGGTATTCTGTTTCTCGGAGGAGTTTCTATTACACTCAAATCTCTTGCACCCATCAGCGAGAAATTAAGCGTTCTCGGTATTGGAGTAGCCGTAAGTGTGAGAGTATCTACATGCACTTTCAGCTCACGCAGCTTTTCTTTAGCAGATACGCCAAATCTATGTTCTTCATCAATTATCAACAGTCCCAAATCTTTGAATTTTATATCTTTGCTAAGCAATCTGTGAGTTCCGATTAGTATATCTACCTGACCTTTTGCAAGTCCTTCAAGTATGGCTGTTTGTTCTTTTCTTGAACGAAATCTTGAGATTACTTCAGTATTTACGGGATATTTATTGATTCTGTCCATAAAAGTCATATAATGCTGCTGTGCAAGAATTGTGGTAGGCACAAGAAGGGCAACCTGCTTGCCTGCCTGCACCGCTTTGAATGCAGCACGAATGGCTATTTCAGTCTTTCCGAAACCTACATCACCGCATACGAGCCTGTCCATAGGAATATCATTTTCCATATCGGATTTAAGTTCTTCGGTGGTAGTAGCCTGGTCAGGCGTATCTTCATATAGAAAAGATGCTTCAAATTCTTTCTGCCAGTTGGTATCTGAAGGATAAGCATAGCCTTTCTGCATTTTGCGTTCTGCATATAGCTTTATCAAATCTCTTGCAATATCTTTTAGTTTTTTCTTTGTTCGGGCTTTTTTGCGAATCCATTCAGTACCGCCGAGCTTGCTCAATACAGGTAAATTGCCCTCCTGAGCGGAATATTTCTGAACTTTATTAATGTAATTAAGATGAACAAAAAGAGTATCGCCTTCGGCAAATGATAATTTTACGCAGTCCTGAAGACTTCCGCCGAGAGTTACTGTCTGAAATCCCATAAACTGACCGACGCCCTTATCTTCGTGAACTACATAATCTCCGGGCTTCAGATTTCTCATTTCCTGAAGAGCAGCATTATGGCTCATTGCTTTGCGTCTGAAATCTCTCGTTCTCAATCTGTCAAAGATTTGATGCTCTGTATAGCAGACGATATTTCCGGCTTCAAAAGTAAAGCCCGAGGCAAATGTTTCGTCGAACCAGATAATGTGGTCGAGCAAATCATCCCTTACATCCCGCTTTATTTTCAAATCATCTTCAGCATCATCCGAATCAAAGTAATTTATTACAATTTCCTTAATTCTGTTCAGATGAATTTCTCCATCGGCAGAAATAATTATTTTCCGGTCTTTTTTATAATGCTTTACGAGTTCTTTGGAGAGATTTTTTACGGATGATTCGAATTTGCTCTGCGGAGTGGACTTTATTTTTATATCTGCTTCATTAAAAGGATTATATTCAATTTTTCTGTATTTATCCAGAAGTTCGTAATCATCAATCTGATTTTTCAATACTTCGGGTTGCTCGATTACGATTATCAGCTCATCATCAAAATAATTAAAGATAGATTCGGTAGCTTCTTTGTCGGCAGTGTCATATATGCCTCCGATAAATTCCACCTCGCTATGCTCGGAGACTGATCTTTGCGAAAGAGCATCGAACTCTCTTATTGAGTCGATATCATTTCCCCAGAACTCTATTCTCAGAGGATTATCCCATCCAATTGGGAAAACATCCACAATACCGCCTCTTACTGCAATATCACCCTGCACAGCCACATAATCTTTTTTATCAAAACCGTTTGTGAGCCTTTCGCGAATAAAATCATCATAATCAAGTGTTTGATTTACTTTTATTTTAATAGTGTCATTGTGAACATCTGTGGGAGCCGGCACTTTGAATTTAAAAATATCCGGCGATGCAATAGCAGTAGTGCCTTTATTAAGCATATTATTAAGACCTTCCACGAGCCAGCCTATATGCTCTTCTGAAGGGTCGTTTACGGATTTCATTGATTTTACGGGAGGTACGAGATAGGCGAGGTTCTTTCTGTCAATAAAGATTTTCAGATCGTGATACCATTGCTCTGCACCATTATTATCAGGTGCGAGAATAAGGACGGGACCTTCCAGTTCATTCAATATCGGCAGCATTGTAAGCGAATGAAGCGAACCTGATATATTCTTCACGGAAACGCTTTTGCCGGAATTTACTGAATCCCGTATTTTAGCAGGATGCTTCCAGCTTTTAATTAAACTTAATACCTTGTCTTTTTTAGTCTTTACCAACCTTAAAACCAATTAAAATGAAAACAATAATTATCTGATGACGAAAGAAGTCCCTGAAAAATGTGAGAGGTGGAAGATGATTGAATTTTATTCTGCAACCCTAATCCCCAAATTGGTGATTCTAATCACTACTTCAATTTAACTCTTTCAGGTGAATTATTAAAATTCTATTTTCCTTTCAATTTATTTTTTAAAATTCTATTGTTAGGGATATAATTTTTCAATTCACTTGGTAAATCTTTAGTAAGTTTGTATTCGGCAATGCCAATTGGTTTTTTTGAAACTCTAAGCGAATATTCTACTTCCAGAGAGTCTTTTTCAGCACAGAGTAATATCCCGATAGTAGGATTTTCAATTTCTAATTTTTCCACTTCATCTAATATTTCAAGGTAATAGTTTAATTTGCCGGCATACTCAGGTTTAAATTCACCAATCTTTAATTCAACCGCTTCTTTTTCTTTCACACCTTTATTCAATCCCAAAAATTCAAGATTATATTCACTTTTCAGCGCTTCTTCTGCTTGTTCAGATAAATATTCAGGTAAAACTTCAGTAAAATTGTGTGATTTATTTTCACTTAATGCACGCTGATAAGCATTTGCTTTTATCTGATTTAACAGT
>CAZIXJ010000176.1:0-6156 GCA_964542835.1 uncultured Hyphomicrobiales bacterium | reverse complement strand
CCGTCGGCCGCTCCCGGCCGCGGCGCCCGGGAGCGGCGGCGACGATGGAGCCGAGGCTAGCGTTAGCCGCACGGGACTTGACCCAAATATTTAATACAAAATTAACTAATTTTTTTCAAACTGCAAAAAATAAGATTGAAATATTAGAAAAAATCTAATGTTTTTTTTAATATTATTCTGTAATTCATTGATTTATAGAATAAAATATTTTTTTTATAAATTAAATTTCTTTTCTTTAATCAAACTTAATTCTATTCACGCAATCACAGACAGCACTCCTCATATAGAAAAGAGAAATCACAAATCTTTTAAATATTTGGACAGAATGTCTATTATGGAATCTATAGTATAATTTTTGGTAAATATTTGCTGATGCCTGATGCAAGTCTGAAAATCATTTTCTATTACCAATACATCAGGCAAAAATATTACCTTATCAAATGTAAGAGTTTCTCCCGCAAATGCAGGAGTAAACCTTAAAAAGGATATTACATTAAAGCCAGGAGAAGAATTTAAACTGATATTAAGCGTAAAACCCGACAGGCATGGTTCATACAGTGCAAAAATTCAGATTAGTTCAAGCCATAAGGACTTTCCTGAATTGACTATTCACGCGTACGGCTCGGCTAAAAAATCTCCGCTCTTTAATAATAATTAGATTCCCTTTACTCCACTATGATAATAAAATAGCAAAGCAAGAAGAAATGAAGCCCCTCACCCCGTGGTGCTGATTAATAAGTATTGAATATGGCAAAAGACAATAAAGGCTATTCTACTAAGTTATTGATTTATAGTAGGTCAGACATTTCTGTCTGACTTATAAAAGCATATTAATTTATTTATTAGTCAGCCCCTATTTTGAAAGATTGTGATATTTTATTTTTTTGCCAATTTGTTAGTTTTTATACATACTCAATAATAATGGACTATTCAGAATAGTATAGCTGTAAAAAAAATTCCTTCCCAATTATTGAAACCGGGAAGGAATTGAATTAAATACTAAAATCTATAACTTAAAAAAACTATTTGCAAGATCAATCAAATAACCCGGCAAAATACCGAGAACAAATACGGCTATAGTAGAAATATAAAGAGTTATCATAGAACCTTTGGTGTCTGCTTGCAAAGGCTCTCCTTCTTTTTCTTTGAAGTACATATAAACAATAAGCCCAATGTAAAAATACATTGAAATTATTGATGAAACCACTGCAACTATTGTAAGCCAAGTGTAACCAGATTCAATTACCGAGAGAAACAGCATATATTTACCCGGGAAACCCGCAAAAGGAGGTAAACCGGCAAGCGAAAACATAAATATTGCCATCATTACTGCAAGATAAGGATGAGATTTACTTAATCCTGAATAATCAGTAAGATTCATATTTTGGTCTTCTTTTCTTTCTATTACTCCCACTATTACAAATGCTCCTACCTGCATAAACATATAGGCAGTTGCATAGAAAATAATCCCGCTCCAGCCATCTGCATTATTAGCTACAATACCCATCATCAGATAGCCTGCGTGAGCAACTGAAGAATAAGCAAGCATTCTCTTCACATTTTTCTGAACAAGTGCAGTAATATTACCAATCAGCATAGTAGCTGCAGAAATAAATGCAATTATCAGAATTGCAGTTTCATTTATATTTTTTATTTCGAGAGCTTTTTCAGTTATGGCAGTTGCATCAAAATTCAGATGTAATAAATTTTTACCAATAATTACAAATGCAATAACAGCGGCAGCTTTACCGGCGGTACTCATAAAGCCGGTTACTATTGTAGGTGAACCGTGATAAACATCAGGCGCCCATTGATGAAAAGGAAATGCAGCAATCTTAAAGCTCAATCCTACAATAAGCAGACCTACGCCAATCTGGAAATATAATAAATCAATATCACCAAATATAATTGCTTTGCTTATAAATTCCAAATCAAGCGAGCCTGTGGCACCATAAATCATAGCCATTCCATAAACAAGAAATCCTGATGCAAAAGCACCCAGCAGGAAGTATTTTAATGCAGCTTCTATAGCGGTTATCCTCGTTCTGATGAAACCTGCCAGCACATAAAATGTAACAGACATAATCTCTATGCCGAGGAACATAACAAGAAGATTATTGGAATGCGCGATTATTACCATACCATTTATAGCAAAAACAATCAAACTGTAAAACTCTTTATAAACTTCAAACTCCCTTCTTAAATAAGGATTAGCTGCTATTAAGGTTAATATTCCGGCAATAACAAATACTATATCAAGTATTGCGGCATATCCGCCAAAAGTAAGCTGTCCATTGGAGAGAGTTTCAGAATTATTTAAAGCTAAAATATCAGACTGCGGAATTGTAAGAGTATAAGCTGCGGCTGCCCCTACTATAAGAAGAGCAACAATATTGAAATAATAGCTGAACTTCTTATTCGAGCCTGAAAAGGCATCTACTAAAATTGTAACTACTGATAAAATCGTTATCAGAACTACAGGTAAGCCATATAAAAATTCTTTTTCCATATTTATCATCTAAATTTGTTTTGAATCTTAATTATTTGGAACTTCTTTGATTTCCGGTGCGGGCAAATCAATATCAGACTTGCCGAATTTAATTATTTCGAGCTTATGTATTAATTGTTTGGAGTAATTATCAGAAACTTTTAGAAAAGTATTAGGATAAACTCCAATCCATACTATGAATAGCACTATTGGCAATACCATCGCCAGTTCGCGTTTGCTTACATCTTTCAAACTATGATTTTTGGCATTGTCATTAGTTCCGAAGAATACTCTCTGAAACATCCACAACAAATAAACCGCTGCAAATATTACTCCTGTAGCTGCCAAAACTGTAAACCAGACTGAATCATAAAATCCTGATTTAAAAGCACCCAGTAAAGTGAGATATTCACCGACAAAACCATTCAGTCCCGGAAGTCCGACAGAAGCGAACATAGCAATACCGAATAAGACAGTGAATGTAGGCATAACTCTTGCGATTCCTCCGTAATCTGCAATTTCTCTTGTATGACGTCTTTCATAAATCATACCGACAAGAAGGAAAAGCATACCGGTAGATAAACCGTGATTTACCATCTGAATAATTGCTCCCTGAACACCAATAGTAGTCATTGAGAAAATACCAAGCACGATAAATCCCATATGACTTACAGAAGAATATGCTACAAGTCGCTTAATATCAGGCTGCACGATAGAAAGCAAAGCTCCGTAAATTATACCTGCCACCCCGAGCCAACCAAGAATATGAGCATATTCGATGGAAGCAAACGGGAAAAGTTCCAAATTAAATCGAATAAGACCATATGTTCCCATCTTCAGCAAAACACCTGCAAGTATTACAGAACCCGGCGTAGGTGCCTGAGTATGTGCATCCGGCAACCATGTATGGAGCGGAAATATTGGTACTTTAATTAAAAAAGATAATGCAAAAGCAGCGAACAGCCATTTCTGTATTTCAAAAGGAATTGACGGTGCATGCTCTTTCAATATTAAAAAA
The DNA here is from genome assembly GCA_964542835.1 of uncultured Hyphomicrobiales bacterium. Lineage (GTDB taxonomy): Bacteria > Bacteroidota > Ignavibacteria > Kapaibacteriales > UBA2268 > CAZIXJ01. The sequence goes on along the minus strand of CAZIXJ010000176.1, from coordinate 2,650 downwards.
TTGGCAGTAAATCCACTGTCAAGCCCCAACATATTATTACCTACATAATAACCGAGCCAAACCACAGCGATAAGCATAAAGAGTGAACCTACAACCGTGAAAATAAAGAATTTCACTGCTGCATAAATTCTGTCTTTACCGCCCCAAATACCAATGATAAAATACATTGGAATTAGTATTACTTCCCAGAATACATAGAAAAGGAAAATGTCAAGTGCTGCAAATACTCCCGTCATACCAAACTGAAGTAAAAGCACCATAATATAATAACCCTTTTCTCGCTTCTTTATGGAATCAAATGATGACAGAATTGCTATCGGAGAAATAAATGTCGTCAGCATTACAAGCAGCAATGACATTCCATCAAGACCAATACGAAATCCGGCATCAAAGGACTCTATCCAGACAGCTTCATAATAAAACTGAAATTCCGGATTGGACTGATCAAAACCGAAAAACAGAAAAAGCGAAACAAGAAAAGTCAATATCGAAAAACCAAGTGCAGTATTTTTAATGGCTGATGTATTAGTTTTTCCAAAAAACATCAGCAGAATTGAGCCTGCAAGAGGTATAAACAGTGTTAATAAAAGTGCCGCCATATTATATCTTCTGATTTACTTAATAATATTCAAATTTAGAAAAATATTAACCAACTAAGAATTACGAGAATACCTGCCATCATAAGAATTGCATAATTCTGAGCAATTCCGGATTGCAATTTTCTCAACTGACCACCAATTTCTGTAGTTACTTTACCACTACCATTTACGATTCCATCTATAATATTTATGTCGAATATTTTCCATAAAAACCTGTCAGACAAGCTATGTATAGGAGAAATAATGAGCTTATGATAAAATTCATCAAGATAATATTTATTAAATAATACTTTATAAGGGAATTTCAAAGCATTGGAAATTGCTTTTGGTGTAGTCCATTCAGGATCTTTATACCATTTATTGGCAGTCCACCAGGCGAGGATTGCAAGACCTGTAGCAAGAATCATAAGTAAATATTCTTCGATATGAAGTGCGTGCCCTTCAGCTATTCCAAGCACCTGATTGGCATCAGCAAACACAGGATGGAGAAAACTATGAAGCAAACTCGGATGCTCGCTTACCCAGAATCCCAATACATATGGTACATTCAAAAAGCCGCCCAATGCAGCAAGCACAGCGAGTGCAATCAAAGCAAATGTCATAGTTTTTGGTGATTCATGCGGATGCACCTGACCGACGTCGAATCTCTCTTTTCCTTTGAAAGTCAAATTTAAAAGTCTGAACATATAAAATGCGGTAAATACAGCTGCTATCGCAAGTACTGCCCACAACAGCACATTTCCCTGAGAAAATGTGTACCAGAGTATTTCATCTTTTGAGAAAAATCCGCTGAATAGTGGAATACCCGCAATTGCCAGTGTTCCGACAAAGAATGTTTTATAAGTAACAGGCATATGTTTTTCGAGTCCGCCCATTTTTTTGATGTTCTGGATTTCGTGCATTCCGTGAATTACAGAGCCTGCAGCAAGGAACAGCAAACCTTTGAAAAAAGCATGGGTCATAACGTGAAAAACACCTGCGGTAAAAGCTCCCACGCCCAAAGCTACAAACATAAATCCAAGCTGACTTACTGTAGAATATGCAAGGACTTTTTTAATATCATTTTGTACAATACCAATTGTGGCAGCTAAAAATGCGGTCGCAACACCAATTACTGCTATTACAGCCATAGTATCGGGAGAAAGTGCAAAAAGTACAGAATTTCTTGCTATCAGGAATACACCGGCTGTTACCATAGTAGCAGCGTGAATTAATGCCGATACCGATGTAGGACCTGCCATAGCGTCAGGAAGCCATATTGCAAGTGGAATTTGAGCTGATTTGCCTGTTGCTCCCAAAAACAGCAACAAAGTAATCGTAGTAACTAATGCTCCGCCATAAAACATACCTGCATTTGTAGAAGCTATATTGCTTAACTCAAAATACTCAAGAGTATTAAAGTTTGCAAAAAGCATAAACATAGCAATAAGAAAACCAAAGTCACCAATTCGGTTCACAATAAAGGCTTTATTTGCAGCATCACCTGTCCATTTTATTTTCACTCCGTCGAATTTTTTATCATACCAAAATCCGATAAGCAAATATGATGAAAGCCCCACTCCTTCCCAGCCGAGAAATGTAACAAGAAAATTACTGGCAAGTACGAGATTAAGCATCATAAAAATAAACAGATTCATATATGAAAAGAATCTGTAAAAACTTCTGTCACCATGCATATATCCTATGGAATAAACATGAATCAGGAAGCCAACTCCGGTAACAATCAGGGAAAAAAGAATTGATAACTGATCTACCTGATATGATAGATTAATGGAAAAATCTCCGGCAGTTATCCAAGTGAAAACTTTTTCTATGTGAGGTTCATCGGGCATTTCTCCGGCAAGAGAAAAGAATATCAATAATGATATTACGAATGAAATACCTACCATCAAACTGGCAAACCAGCCGATTACAGCTTCACTCTTAATTTTCTTTCCAAAAATACCCAGTATAATAAAACCTATAATGGGAAAAAGCGGTATAAATTTAACTAATCCATACATTGCATATTCCTGACGGTTCGTAAAATATTTTTTTCAAAATTATTATTT
>CAZIXJ010000175.1:1969-6222 GCA_964542835.1 uncultured Hyphomicrobiales bacterium | reverse complement strand
GTAATGATATTTAAAACAGAACTTTTTAATATTTATTTATTTTTCTCAATAATTGAGTTTAAATTAAAAAGATATGTCTTCTTAAATCAGAAGGCTGATTAACATAGCAAATTAACTTCTGTCTTATTCACTTACAATTTAAAATTCCTGCTGTATAATTGTATTATAGTTTTGCGGAGAATCACCGGTAAAAATAATTGTGTAGTTCTTACCGAAATTAAGCTGTACGTCGCTTAATCTGTATAGCTCATCGCCGGTGGAGTTATCATAAAAATAAAGGGTTTTCTTGTTTTCTCTAATTACTGCATCCTCAGGCGTGTAAGTATTTTGAGCAACATTTACGAGGTTAATATCCTCATCTTCGCTTTCTTTTATTCCGACTTCCGGTACATTGCTCACATTGGCAAATCGCCAGTAGTAATTATTTGCTGTAGCTCCCATTGGATTTGAATTAATTACAAATGATGATGGATTCTCACTTTCGCCGTATGCTATTACGAGAACACGCTTATCTGTTTCTGCATCTACACTTATTGTATTGTCATTAATTGAAATATTCTGTGTGCCGGCATTCAGCACAGTAGCAAGCGAGCCACTCGAACCTAGTCTTCCGTGTTCCAGCATTGGCGGATTTATCTGCACAAAAAGGCTGTCTTTATCATAAAGTGCGTTTACCACTTGTGAAAATACTCCCGGCTCTTTATATTCGACTGATTTTTGCGTTTCCTCTGATTCAAAAACAGAAACTTTCAGAGGTTCATTTTCAGTATTGGTAATTGCAACAAAATAAGATTTGTCAGGTTCTACTTCAATTTTAGTAGAATACAGTAATTCAGCGGGAGCAGTAGCAGTAAATACTACTACGGGAAGTATTCCGGGTTCAATTAATTCAGCATTAGAAATATTTCCGAACTCAATTCTGTTTGCGAGGTTAATGCCTGAACTGAATCCAGTCTCGCTGTCATCGGTTCTGGCACCTATTGATACGGTAAGCCCGTCATAATTATTTGCTGCATTTACAGTTCTCACGATTGCTTTCCCTGATACATCCTTATCAAATCTTGCAGGTTCGGCAATCATATTAATGTAAGTACTTTCTTCCATTCCTTCTGCAGTAAAAATTGAATATTGCTCCAGAACGTCAAGTGAAAGAGAGTTTTGTGATACTAATTCATTATTTATATAAGTATTGATTGTATCTTTATCAGAACCTTTGCATACTTCCAGCTCTTTGTAATCGGATACGTATTCATTTGCCAATGAATTAAAAATTTCTTCACTTTTTCTTGTTATGTCTATTGTTTCAGCGGTTAAATTAATTCCTCTGATAAAAGTATTTCTTGCTTCTATTATTTTGGCATAATATACACCTTCTTTATCGGGATTTTCTTCTTCCACTACGAGAAGATTATATTCACCGGTATTATCTTCAAGAGCTACGAATAAATACTGCTTTCTCGGTTCCAGTTCTACTTCATATAAATCAACTATTTCAGGCTCGTTAGTATTTTTTACAAGAGAAAATGCAACTGTGCCTGAGCGAATACTTACAGGCTGAGACATCCTTTCTCTGAATTGTGCCGAATTTTTTACTGGGTCGCCATTCGGGCAACCGATTTTCAGAGAAAAACTAATGTCGGGGTCATTCACACCATTAAAAAACTTTACATAAGCATCATTTGAAAATCTGTCCACAGCAGCAGTGGTTCGGAAATAAACGATTGTATCTACATCTCTCTGTACCTCGGCAGTATCAATCGAAGGCAGAGCGATAAATGTATATACGCTGTTTCTTATATACTTCACGATTGTTTTCTGCATAAATTCAACTGAACCACCCTTTTTTACTTCCAGAATTGAAGAGTCAGCCGGCGGATTTACTGCCGTGGAAGCATCTCCGTATGCAATGCTTTCAGTTTCGTACATACCTTCATAAACCATAGAGCGAGGCTCTTTATCGCCTGCAAGATTTAGAAATCTAACTTGTACAGTTTCCGCTTTTGATGGTGGATTTACAAGGTCTTCATCCTCCTGAATACAAGAAACGAGGATAATACCAACTAACAAAAAAAGCAAATTTTTTATTTTCATTTTATTTTCCATAATTTTCTGTTATGCTTAATCATTTAAAAAAAACAATTATAAAAATCAATCCCTCTGCTCGCCTCACTCGCTTCTCCCTTTTACAAAAGGGAGAAAGAATCATCAATTGCCACGAGTTTTAACTCGTGGTTGATATTTTGTATCAAAAAATATCCGGGCTTTAGCCCAAAACCACCCCGAGCTGAAGCACGGGGCTATTCAAAATTATCAAAGAATATCTGCCTATTTACAATCCCTCTGCTCGCCTCACTCGCTTCTCCCTTTTACAAAAGGGAGAAAGAATTTATTCGAAACTCTCCCATTTCCTTAATGCCTCGTAAACTGCAATGCCTGCCGACACGCTTACATTAAGCGAATGCTTTACGCCATACATTGGTATTTCTATAGCATCATCGCATAATTGCAAAACATCATCATCTATGCCTACCAATTCATTACCAAGAACGAGACAAAGCGGAAAATCATTTTTTTCAAGTGATGTATATTGTCTTTTTTTATTGGTTAATTCAAGTGCAATTACTTTTATACCTTTGTTTTTCTGCTCTTCTATTGCATCGGAAATATTTTCAAAATATTTCCAGGGAACTGAATCTACGGCACCAAGTGCGGTCTTTTCAATTTCTTTTCTGGGCGGATGAGGAGTAAAGCCACACATAATTAATTCACTCAGCATTGCAGAATCAGAAGTTCTGAAAAGAGAACCTACATTATACATACTTCTAATATTATGTAGCATCAGCGAAACCGGTTTTCTCTCTGCTTTTAAAGATTCTTCCGGAGTAAGTCTTTCAGCAAGTATTTCTGCATGAGTCAATTTTTTCATAATTATTTTGCAACAATTTATAATATAAAGTGTTTATTATTTGTATTTAAAAATTAAAAAGAAGCAATGCTATGATACAAAAATACAAAATATTCCCGCTGATTACATTTTTTTTGTCGCTTTTATTTGCCACAAATAATTTGACCGCACAAGATGAAAGTGCTACTAAAGGAACTGAATTCTGGCTTACCTTCCTGCCGAATTTTCACAACAGCGAAATGGATGCAGGACTGGACAAAGTTGATTCTCTTTATATTTTGGTTGCTGCTGAAGAAGTAACATCCGGAAAAATTGAATACAGGAATTTTCTGGGTCAGGAATTTGAGCGTAACTTTACTATCACCAATCCCGAGGAAGTTTATACTTTTACTTTGCTTTGGGAAGATTTTGAATTGCAGGGCTTTAATTCTTCAAATTCTCTCAGAGCAAACAGTCAGAATGAAAAAATTGCTTCCCAGTCATTCAAAATTACAACTGATAAAGGCGTAAATGTATATGCACATTCACAGGCAGTTACTACAAGTGAAGCGGCTACTATTTATCCGGTCGAGGCTCTGGATACTTCATATTATGTAATTTCTTATAATTCTGACGGAGATGTTTCATTTTTTGGTGATGTGCTTTCTTCAAGCACTCCTTCTCAGTATGCTATTGTAGCTCCATATGATAATACAGAAATACAGATTGAAAATTCCGTATCTACGTGGAATAATTCAAACAGATTTCAGGAGGTAACATTAAATGCCGGAGATGTATATCTCGTACAGGCTGATATTACTGAAGGAAATCCTAAAAGCGACTTATCAGGTTCGAAAATTACTTCAAGCAAACCCGTTGCAGTTTTTACGGGTCATCAAAGAGCAAAAATACCGGTAAACAACGGCACCTCAAGAGATATGCTATTTGAGCAGATTCCTTCTGTGAAAAGTCTTGGCAGGGAGTATATAGTTACGCCTTTTTATCAGCCTTCTTCAATTTATACTAATATGACGGATGTTTACAGGGTAATGGCAATAGAAGATGATACATATATCGAATTTTCTGATGGTAATAGCGATATTACTCTTGATGCAGGAGAATTTATAGAAAAGCGAATCAGTAATCCCGTATATATTAATGCAAATGAGAAAATAATTGTAGCAACATACAAAAAAACATTTATGAGAAGTACCAGTCAGGCAGATAGCGACCCGTTTATGATGATACTTCCTCCTGTGGAAAAATTTTCCAACAGCTACAGATTTTTGAATTTGCAGGTGGAGGACCCTGAAGTAGGGGGAGATGTTTATACTTTGCAGTATATCTCCCTTATTACAGATAACAGGAA
>CAZIXJ010000175.1:0-1959 GCA_964542835.1 uncultured Hyphomicrobiales bacterium | reverse complement strand
TTAACTATAGGTGAGTTGGTACTGGATGGAGATGATATAAGTGATATTCAATTCGACCCGATTCCCGGCACTAATTATTCATACAGGAATATTGAAGTGGGAGACGGAAATCATACAATAGAAGGAATATACAGCTTTACTGTTCTTGTATATGGATACGGCTATGCCAATTCATATGCATATTTCGCAGGAATGAATTACAAAGGCGATCAGGTAAATCCTAAATTCCAGTCTCTGAATAATTGCTATGAAGCATCAGGAACAGTAACAGACAGCACTTATCTCGATTCTGGAATTGATATGCTGGAAATAGTGGACGAAGCAAGTTTTAATACTAATACTGAATTTGATGATTTTCAAAGCCCTGCTGATATTGTCGGCTTTCAAACTGAACTCGAAAATATCTATCTTGACGGACAGGCTACAATAAGAGCTACTGACAAATCAGGGCTGAGCACCACAAATAAAATCGAAATAAAAGGATTTACTGTAGCACATTCGGAAAATATTGATTTTACTGACCCTGATGAATATTTTGAAACTATGGATTCCTTGAGTCCTGCTCAGGAGTATTGCTTCGAAATAGAGCTTTATAATTACGGTAAATATGAGCAAACAATTACAGATATTAGTCTTACTAACGATGAAAAATTCTACTTAAACAGTTCATTGCCAATCACAATTCAACCCGAAGAAACATTTATGCTCGAAGTATGCTTCACCGGCGGTCTGGAAATAATCGAAGAAACTGATGTAATATTAAGTGACAACTGTGATACAAGAAAAGTGGCAAATCTTATTGCTATCTTGCCAGGAGATGATTATCCGCCTGAAATATCAAGCATTCCTGACGAATGCTATGATGAAATAGATATTGCAGTATATGATTCTCTTTTGGTTGATGACGGAATAGAGCAGATAAATGTGCTTGAAGCAATAAACTGCGAAATCAGGATTCGCAGCGAAAGCCGGGAAAAATTTGAACTGACGGCTTATATAACAGATAAAAGACAAGATGCATATTTCAAGATAGAAGCCGTTGATTATTCAGGCAATTCTGCTGAATATGAAGAGTTTATTCAGGGCTTTACACTTGATTTTATTACATCAGAAATCACCGATAGCCTTGAGTTGAGTATAGATTACGGAGAGCAGGTGGTCGGAGATGTAGTCTGCGATACGGTAAGTATTACAAATTACGGCTCAATGCCTTTTGAAATTGGCAAGCCTTGGTTCTATGAACACATCTATTTTTCTACTCCTGAAAGCGGCTTCCCGATTACACTTGAGCCGGGTGAAACCGGACAGTTCCCTGTATGCTTCAGGTCAGTAGCAGTAAAAGATGAAAACTACATTGATACTCTTTATTTCTCTCACAACTGTGAAACTGTAAAAATCCCTTTGAATGCTGTTTCTGATACATTATTCGTAAATGCCGACGGAAGATGCGAAGTACCTGTAGAAATAACTGTTACAGAAGTGCCGCGGGATTACTTCGTAATGCAGAACTACCCGAATCCGTTTCAGGAAACGAGTATTATTACAGTCGGTTCGCCTGTATCAGGCAGTCTGCAACTTGATATTTACAATGTATATGGAGAATTGATAAAATCAGTTGCCAACATAAAAATCAGTTCCGGCATAATAAAATTTGAAATTAGCAGGGAAGATATGCCGCAGGGCGTTTATTTCTATGACGTAAGAATAAACAATTTCAGAGAAGTGCGTAAAATGCTGATCCAATAGCCTTTATGATTGATGAGATTGGGTCAGTCGGGATTATCTAATTCCGAAAAGAATAGGAGCTGTTCCGCGGAGCAGCTCTTTTTTGTTAATTAGAGCTTCCTTAAAAAGTCCGTTTTGCATATTTATACTAAGTTGCTTTCAAACATTCAAGATAAAATATCTGATTCCCACTTGTGCCGATTTTATCGGTAAACTCCGAGATTGTGTAAAAAC
>CAZIXJ010000174.1:0-6249 GCA_964542835.1 uncultured Hyphomicrobiales bacterium | reverse complement strand
TCAAATATTGTTTTGAAAATTTAACGAATTATTCATTTAATTTAAAAAATCAACATATTTATTAGTTAAAATAATATCTTTCGCTGTTTTGAAATAGTTATCATTCGACAAATAATACATATATTTCTCTTCAGTTGTGAAATTTCTGCGAATAACTTCTATTTTTATTTCATCGACTAATGCAGATTTATTTTCTGACAGTAAAATATCATTATCATCAAGATTATTTCGCACATAATTAAGTGCTTCTATAATTTCATTTTTATATCCGTCTGTTTTCATAGAGCCTGCTAAAGAATCAAGAGAAACTAAATATTTTTTGTTGTAGTTAATATCACTTTTTTTTACGTATCTTCTGAATTCTTCAAATACCATATTAGTGTCTTTCATTCTCGCTACGGGGTCTTTCATTTTATTGGAAAAATCAGTTACGAACTTAAAAATTACATTATTTGATTTCAGAAACCGAATGTATTCGGAATTTTCTTCATTATTAATTATAGTATCGGGCATAATTCCGTTTTCTTCAATTACTTTTCGGTTGTTTTTAGTATAATATTCAGTTCTTGAAGTATCTTCAATTACTCTGCCGGTATAATCATCGGCAAAAGTGAGCTTTTGGATGCTCCTGCCTGATGGAGTATAATATTTAGATGTAGTAATTTTCAGATTAGCATCATACTGAAGACCAATTATCGACTGTACCAAACCTTTGCCAAATGATTTTTTTCCTATTATTACTCCTCTGTCATAATCCTGGACGGCACCGGCAAGTATTTCACTGGCGCTTGCACTTCTGCCGTTAATAATTACTACCAAAGGCAAAGAGTCCAAAAGTGGCTCTCTGTTAGTTCTGTATTCATCTTCATTACTTTTACCCTTTGTGGATACCACCACAGAATTTGCAGGCAAAAATGTCTCACAGATTTCCACTGAAGAATGCAGCAGTCCACCAGGATTATCTCTCAAGTCTATTATAAGCCCCTTTAATGTATTCCCGTTATTATTATCCTTAATAATCTTTCTGAATTCATTTGCTGTTTTTCTGGAAAAATAATCAAGTTTGGCATATAATATACTGTCCTGAGATACAAATGAATATGAAATATCATCTATTTCGATTTTTTCCTGATTCAGGCTAAAATTAATTGTATCTGAATTTCTAAGTATTTTATAATTAAATTCTTTTCCGTCTTCGTAATTTATGTATTTTCTCAGTTTTTCAGGTTGCAAATGAAACACCTCCACCGAATCAACAGAATAAATTACATCACCTACTTTAAATCCTGCTATGTGGGCAGGACCGTTATACTTAATATCTGATACGGTAAGCATTGAATCTATTACAGATACAGTGATGCCTATACCGGTATATGTACCGTCTGTAAACATTTCAAGCTGACTCTGGTCCTCACTGTCGTAATATGCAGTATATGGATCAAGCGAATTGAGCATGCCGTTTATACCATACTTTACGAGCTTTTCGGGGTCAATATCAAGTACATAATCATTGGAGATACGCTCAATTATCTCAGCAAATATATCAAACGACTTGTTCAGTTTGTAAAGATAATTACCCGTAAATCCAAAAAGTGCGAATAAACTTATCATTACAAACACAAGAATAATTCTTTTCATAGATAAAATCAAATGTTGTCAAAATAATAAGAACGTATTTTATCGGCATTTATTCTTATCTGCTCCATTGAATCTCTTTCCCTAATCGTAACAGTATTATCTTCGAGTGTCTGTCCGTCCACAGTAATGCAGAAAGGAGTGCCTATCTCATCCTGCCTTCTGTATCTTCTGCCAATGGCTCCACCGGTATCATACTGCACTTTGAAATCTTTCTGTAAATCTTTATAGATTTTATGGGCTACTTCAGGCATACCGTCTTTATTTACAAGCGGAAATACTGCAAAAGTAACGGGAGCTAATTTCGGATGAAAATGAAGAACTGTTCGGGTTTCAGTTTTGCCTTTCTCATCGGTTACTGATTCTTCATCATAAGCATTTACAAGGAAAGCCATAAGAGAGCGTGATACTCCGCCTGATGTTTCCACTACATAAGGTACGTACCTTTCTTTATTTACGGTATCCACATATTCCATTTTTTTACCGGAAAATTCCTGATGAGCTGACAAATCGAAATCAGTTCTGGAATGAATGCCTTCGATTTCGCCAAAACCAAAAGGAAACTCAAATTCAATATCCACAGCGTGATTTGCATAATGAGCTAATTTATCGTGTACTTTTGTTTTTAATTTGGATTCACTCATCCCAAGATTTTTATACCAGTTATAACGTTGCTCAAGCCAGTATTCGAACCACTTTTTCTCTTCGCCGGGTTTGATGAAAAATTGCATTTCCATTTGCTCGAATTCTCTTGTGCGGAAAAGAAAATTCTTGGTATTAATTTCGTTTCTGAAGGCTTTTCCAATTTGAGCGATACCAAAAGGTACTTTTTGCCTTGCTGATTCCATTACATTTTTGAAATTTACAAATATCCCCTGAGCTGATTCGGGACGGAGAAAAATTGTATTCTTAACGTCTTCCACAGGACCGAGAAAAGTTTTGAACATAAGATTGAAATTCCTGACTTCAGTCCAGTCCAAAGTACCTGATACGGGGTCTTTTATTTCATATTCAATAATTATATTATAATAATCTTCATTATTTTGAGCATTCGAAAGCCTCTTTTCAATTTCATCAGCTTTTTCATTTTTTTTCTTTTTTCTCAATTTGAAAATATGCTCTTCAATTAAATTATCAGCTCTGTGCCTTGATTTGCTAGTTTTATTATCAATCATTGGGTCAGAAAATTGCTTAGTGTGTCCGCTGGCTTCCCATGTGCGGGGGTGCATCAAAATAGAAGCGTCAAGACCTACCACATCATCCCTGTAAGTCATTTCCTTCCACCACTGTTCTTTTATATTCAGCAGTAACTCCACTCCGAGAGGACCATAATCCCAGCAACCGTTCAAACCACTGTAAATTTCAGAAGACTGAAAAACAAATCCTCTTCTTTTTGCTAATGATATAATCGAATCTAATTTAAACATATAAAATCCCGAATTTCACAAAAACGAATTAATACAATTTGTAAAATTAAGTATTTTTTATCAAAAAAAATAATTCTTTATCAGACAATTTCAAATTACTTCATTAAAATTATCATTGTTGTCTTTGAATTTGAGAATAAATGTACTGCCCTCGCCTTCTATGCTTTTTACACTTATACTTCCGTTGTTCTTATTTATAAATTCTTTACATAAGACCAAACCCAACCCCGTACCTTTTTCACCTTGAGTTCCATTTCGGGATGTTTTTTCGCCAATACTGAAAAGATTTTTCTTTATTTCGGCAGGTATTCCTATTCCACTGTCCTTTATTGTAATAATTTTTTCTTTATCTGTACTGATGGAATTAATGGTGATTTTCCCGTTTTCTTCGGTATATTTTATGGCATTGGATATGAGATTTCTTAATACTGTATGCATTGTATTTTCATCGGCATAGATTCTGAAATTTTCATCTACATTATTCACACAACTAATTCTTTTCTCGTTTAAATTTGTTTGCTGAAGAGTTTCAATATTTTCTACCAACATTCTGATATGAAGGTTTTCAGGATGAAGTTTGATAGTATTTTTTTGTATTCTGCTCCATTCCAAAAGGTTGTTTATCAATTTATGCAATCCGCTGAGAGAGGTATTGAACTGCTCCATAATTTCCAGAAGTTCTTCTCTTGTCATTTCCTCAAACTCGCTTATTATCATTTGTGATAAACCGAGCAATCCACTGAAAGGTGAGCGTAAGTCATGAGCTATAATTGAAAAGAATTTGTCTTTTTCACTGTTTACAGTTTTCAGTTCGGCATTTTGTTTTTTTATTTTTTCTTCTGATTCCAATAATCTCTGGTACATATAATTAGTCTTGTGTGCATGCTCTTCTACTGCATCCCTTGCTATTACCAAGTCTTCGTTTCTTTTGATTAATTCATCATTAAGTTCATGAATTTCTTTGTTTTTGGCTTGCAGCTCGAGATTGTGCTGTTTGTTTTCTTCGAGTGCATTTTTCAGCATTATCTGATTTCTTATCCTTACCTTGACCTCTCTCTGATTGAACGGCTTTGTAATATAATCTACAGCTCCCAAATCAAATCCTTTTACGATATCATCTATTTCTGTTTTTGCTGTAAGGAAAATTACCGGTATATCTTTTAGCCTTTGTTTCTGTTTGATTAGTCTAATAGTTTCATATCCGTCCATTTCCGGCATCATTATATCCAGCAGTATCAGGTCCGGCGTTACATTTTCGAGTATGTCCAAAGCCATCTTGCCTGACTTTGCAAGGCTAATTTTATAGTCATTTTTAAGAACGCTTGAAATTACTTTTAAATTATTAGGCAAATCATCTACGATTAAAATTACGCTTTCGTTATTCATTTCTTTTCACTTATTCCCTTTATTATTTCCAATAATATATTTACATCTTTTTCTATTTTATCAAAATCAAAATTCTCGAATGCCTCTTTTATTTCTTGGGCAAATGCTATGTTGTTTTGTGCTTCACTTCCATCAAAAAGCTGTATATAATACTTTGCAGACTCTTCCAATTCCATTACATTCATTACTTTTAGGTTGTTTTCAATTTCTTCTGCTTTTTCTTTATCGAAGTACTCTTTGATTTTTGTATCCAAAGCGTAATCAATAATCTCCTGTATTAAATTTTCAGTGCTTAAATCCAAAACCTCATCATTTTCTTCTTCTGTTATACTTTCTGTTCTGTGATTTATATATTTTGAAAGTTCCTGCTCCAGTATGGTTTTTTGGACGGGCTTCCTTACGTATCCGTCGAATAATTTATGGATTACATCCTCATCTATCCGCATAGCAGATGCAGTGAGAGCTATTACGGGGATGTGCTTTGTATTTTCTTCTTTTTTAATTATTTCGGTTGCTTCATAGCCGTCCATTCCCGGCATTCTCAAATCCATTAGTATTACGTCGGGATGAAAGTTCCTTGCCATTTCTAAAGCCATTTCACCTGACTCTGCTTCATACATAGTGAATTTCTTATTATGCCTGAAATAAGAGAGTACGAGGTCTCTGTTATGCTCAATATCATCTACTACGAGGATTTTGGCTTCATCAAAAAGTATTTTTTTATTGCTCCAGTCGTAATATTCTTCGGTATTACCAATGTCTTCACTTAAATTGCAGTCTTTCAAAAATACTTCAAAAGTACTTCCTTTCCCGGGTTCACTTTCGAGATATATTTCCCCGTTCATCATATTTGCAAGTTTTTTGCTAATTGAAAGACCCAGCCCTGTGCCGCCGAATTTTTTCTCATCCTGACCTTCATGCTGTGAGAATGATTCAAATATTTTTTCCTTCTGATGCTGAGCTATGCCCTTTCCTGTATCAATTACTTTTATTGAAATATCTGCCATGCTTTCTGCTTTTGGATAAGAAACCGCTTCTATCGTAACTCCGCCTTTATCTGTAAATTTCACGGCGTTGCTGATGATATTCAGCAGTATTTGTCTCAGTCTGATTTCATCTGTTTCTATTCCTTCAGGAAAATTCCCGTCTGTTTCAATATTAAAATAAATATCCTTTTCTGCTGTTTTGTTTTTGAACATCTGCTGCAATTCATTCAAAATAGCATTTAGGTTTACAGGTTCATATTTCAAATCAATTCTGCCGGCTTCAATTTTTGATAAGTCGAGTATATCATTGATGAGAGAGAGCAGCGTCTTGCCACTTTGCATAATCGTCCGCAGATATTTTCTATCTTCGGCGCTTTCGGTAGTATTTAGCAATATTTCAGAAAAGCCGAGTATAGAGTTCATAGGAGTTCTGATTTCATGGCTCATATTGGCAAGAAATTCTGATTTGGCTCTGTTGGCTCTTTCGGCTTCGTCTTTTGCTTCCAGCAGTTCTGACTCAGCTTTTTTTCTTTCTGAAATGTCTATCATTACTGTAAGAAAATAGTTTTTTCCCTGACTGCTTATTATTTCTCCTGAAAAGAGTCCGTCTCTTATATCGCCCTTCTTTGTTCGTACTTTCAGTTCAATATTATATATCTTGCCGTTTTGTTCCAGTTCATCAGCAATTTTTTTCTGTTTTTCGGGCTGCACAAATAAAGAAATATCTTCTGCAGTTTTTCCGATTAGCTCTTTTTTTTCGTATCCCATACTTTCAAGAAAAGCTTTATTACAATTTGTAAATTCTCTTTCAGGTA
>CAZIXJ010000173.1:0-6250 GCA_964542835.1 uncultured Hyphomicrobiales bacterium | reverse complement strand
ATAGGCTTCAGGTATAAGCATGGTAACATGTTGAGCCGACCGGTACTAATAGTCCGAGGACTTACCGAATTGAGTTGTTATACCTGCTTACGGACGCAAATAAAATTCGTAAGAAAAAGCACAGCAACTATAACAGATACCGAAATCCTTACAATTCTATCAGTAAAACCCATATTTTTAATCATTACACCTCCATTACTATTGAAATTTTTTGTTGTATTTCAAATTCACAAATTAGAACTAAATGTACTCATCAGCAATGCTTTCAAGTTTTTCAAATGCTGATTTCAAGTCGTCATTAATAATAATTTCATCAAATTTATCTTTTTGTTGCAGTTCCATTTCGGCTCTTTCAATTCTTAACTTAAGAGTCTCTTCGTTTTCAGTGTTTCTCCTTGATAATCTTTTTCTTAAAGTCTCAATATCAGGAGGAGCTATGAAAATAAGCAGAGCTTTATCTTCGTAATGCTTTTTGAGATTCAATGCTCCTTTTACATCTACATCGAATAAAAGAATTTTTCCCTGATTGATTTTTTCTTCAATTTCAGATTTCAAAGTGCCATAGTAATTGCCGTATATTTCTTCATATTCTATAAAATCATTATTTTTTATTTTTTCTTCAAATTCTTTTCTAAGCAAAAAATAATAATCCTTGGCATAATACTCTCCGGGTCTCATATTTCTCGTAGTGGCGGAGATAGAGAACTCAATATCAGGTCGGATTTTTCTCAAATGCCTCGCTAATGTGGTTTTCCCTCCGCCGCTCGGAGAAGATATAACTATTATCTGTTTTTTCATCAGTAAGTTTCAGCTCCCGGAGTATTAAGCTCAATAAACATTTTTATGAGTTCATCAAAATTCTTTGAACCAATATCTCCTTTTGTATGCTGCCTTAGTGATAATGTATCACTTTCCATTTCTTTCTGACCAATAATAAGAGCAAAAGGTATTTTATTCTGCTCGGATTCGGCAATTTTCCTTCCGATTTTTTCGCTTCTTAAGTCAATTTCCACTCTGAAATTAAGATTTTCAAGTTTTCTCTTAATATCTTTTGCATAATCATACTGATCCTGACCTATAGGTAATATATTTATCTGCACAGGGGCAATCCAGAATGGGAAATTTCCTGCATAATGCTCAATAAGGATAGACATAAATCTTTCCATAGAGCCTACAGGCGCCCTGTGAATAATAACAGGTCTGTGAGGCTGATTATCAGAACCTGTATATTCCAGCTCAAATCTTTCAGGCATTACGTAATCCACCTGTACAGTGCCGAGCTGCCACGTCCTGCCTATTGCATCTTTAGCAACGAAATCAATTTTCGGACCATAAAATGCCGCTTCTCCATCCTCTATTTTATATTCAAGCTCCAGTTCGTCGGCAGCCTCTTTGATATCTTTTTGAGCTTGTTCCCAAAGTTCTATTGCACCACCGTATTTTTCAGAATTGTCATCTCTGAATGATAATCTTACAACCATATCCATACCGAAAGTTTTGAAGAAATACTGAATAATATCCACCACAGCTTTTACTTCATCTTTCAGTTGCTCCTGAGTACAGTAAATATGTGCATCATCCTGAGTGAAACCTCTTACTCTTGAAAGCCCTGAAAGCTCACCGCTCTGCTCATATCTGTAAACAGTTCCATATTCGAATAATCTCAATGGTAAATCTCTGTAACTTCTCGGTTTATTAAGGTATATCTGATGATGATGAGGGCAGTTCATCGGCTTGAGAAGATATTCCTCATCTTCTACTGTCATAGGCGGAAATTGGGCATCTTTATAGTAAGGGTAATGCCCTGAAGTTTTGTAAAGCTCGATATTTCCAAGATGCGGGGTGATTACTTCCTGATAACCTCGCTCTAATTGCACTTTTCTCATAAATTCTTCTATTACTCTTCTGATTTTTGCACCTTTTGGCAGCCATACAGGCAAGCCAGCACCTACTTTAGAATCAAGGAAAAAGAGTTCCAGTTGCTTACCGAGTTTACGGTGATCTCTTTTTTCGGCTTCTGCCCGCATTTCAAGGTATTCATCAAGCATTTTTTTCTTAGGAAAGCTGATACCGTAAATTCTTGTCATCATAGTATTATCGGAATCGCCTCTCCAGTATGCACCGGCTACCGACATCAGTTTCACTGCTTTAATAATACCTGTATTCGGAATATGTCCGCCACGGCACAAGTCTGTAAAATCACCATGACGGCAGTATGATATTTTCTGACCTTTGAATTCATTAAGCAAATCAAGTTTAAATTCATTATCTCTTTCTTTATAGTAATCTACAGCTTCCTGCCAATCCCATTCATTCATATCAAATGTGGATTTTTTTCCGGCAAGCTGCTTCATTTTCTTTTCAATTTTCGGAAGTTCATCAGATGATACTTTCTTGTCATCAGGTAAATAAATATCATAATAAAAACCATTTTCTATTGCAGGACCAATACCGAATTTTACTCCGGGATAAAGCTCCTGAATTGCTTCTGCCATAAGGTGAGCAGAAGAATGCCAGAACATTTCTTTGCCTTCCTCATTATCAAAAGTAAGGATTTTGATTTCACAATCTTCATCTATCGGTCTGTGCAGTTCATATTTAATATTGTCATTGAGCATTACGCCTACAGCATTTCTGGCGAGCCCCTCGGAAATTGATTTGGCTATTTCGTATCCGGTAGTTCCCTGCGGAAAATCTTTTATACTATTATCCGGCAATGTAATTTTCATAACATCCTTAGATTAAAACATAAAAATAAAAAAAGATATAAAATTTAGTAACGTATTTTTCTGTTAATTCTTATATTCAATGCTCATTTTTTAAAAAGTAAATTAATTTTTTACAAACTTCTTCGGTTATACTCACTCATTTTTCTTGTCATCTGATTTTTTTATGAACACTCTCAGCAGATTTTCCACTTGCCTGTCGCTACCGTAATTATTGGACAAAATATAAGGTTCGTGATGATTCTTATCACCTTCGTGAGTTTCTTCTTCCTGCCTTGTAAAAATTAAAGTAAAAGCATAAGTAATAAGCATTGAAAATTCCAGACCGAGAGCAAAAAATACAAGTGAAGGCTGCGTAGAAGGTATAAATTTCAACCCTCTCATCCCGATTATAATAATCAAAAAGGCAGCTCCGAGATAGACAAGTCCAAGCACTGTATTTGAGTACTTCTCCGTGAAATAAAACCTCATATACATAGAAAGTCCGCGATTTATATTCATTATCTTATGCAAAAACCCCGATTCGAGCCATATCAAAGCCCGCTTTAATACCTTAAGGTCTTCCACTGTATATGGTGAAATTTCAGTATAATCATGTATTCTTTTCAAATCTGCATTAAGCAAATCTGATTTAATTTCGTTTATAATTGATAAGTTCTGTCGCCCTTCTTTGTATATGGCAATTCTCGTAAGAGCAAGAGTGATTTCACGCTCAATTTTTTGCCGCATATACCCGATATTCTGAGGCAACAAAGTAGTAATTAAAATAGAAATTATCATAGAAAATAAAAGTATAGGCAGAGTAAAGGAATAAATCGGATTTATCCAGTATCGCATCTCCTGAGGTGTATCCTGGTAAGTATCTACTGCCCAGGTAAAATAATAATTCGTAGTTTGCACATCACTGTTCCTTTCAAGAGTAATAGCTATCTCTTCTCCTGCATTATAAACTTCTCCCATCAGGTAGCTTTCAATTATATCTGTACTCAATGGCAACATAGTTTTAAATAATACAAATGCAAAACCTACAAGCATAATAAGAAAGATAGTTAACTGCCTGCGGCTGTGAACGCTCAAATCATAATATGTTTTTTTCATTTTTTATTTCCGTAACAATCATTTTTTTTAAAACTAACAAATTTATATTTAAAATTATAATTTTATTTTATATATTAATACTCCAAACAATTTTTTTGCCAGATTTTTATAAAAAAGGATAATTATGATTTACCTGAATAATGCTGCTACTACATTTCCGAAGCCGCCTTCTGTAACTGAAGCTGTTACCGATGCAATTACTAATTTTCCGGGTTCTGATTTGAGAACAGGTATTAATAAATTAAACGGAGACATTAAAACTATCTGCAGAAATAATCTTAATGATTTTTTCCAAACAGATGATAAACCCATACAGATGATTTTGAATTCCGGCAGTACTATTGGGCTTAATACCGCTATTTTCGGTTTGGCACTCGAAGGCAGCCATATAATCACTTCTGTAACCGAACATAATTCTGTAAACAGACCTCTTAATTATCTGAAGAAGTTTAAAAACACTGAAATTGACTATGCCGAATGCGATGAATCGGGATTTGTTGCTCCTGATGATATTGCAAAACTTATTAAAAAAAATACCAAATTGATTGTAATTAATCACTGCTCAAATGTAACGGGAACTATTCAGGATTTGAAATCCATCTCGAAAATTGCACATGAAAATAATGTTCCGGTTTTATCTGACTCATCTCAGTCTGCCGGTGCAGTTGATTATAATGTAGCTGAACTTGGTATTGATATTATGGCTTTCACGGGGCACAAATCACTTTACGGAATACAGGGTACGGGAGGATTGTACGTAAAATCCGGCATAGAGATAAAGCCTCTTGTAAGTGGAGGTACCGGCATTCACGGGGAAAATGAGCATCAGCCTGATGCTATGCCTTACAGATTAGAAGCCGGCACATCGAATATTCCAGGAATTGCTGCTTTAAACGAAGGTATTAATTGGGTAAGAAATACCGGAATTGAAAAAATTCACAATAAAAAGAAATATCTCGTGAAGAAAATGATTTCAGCTTTTGAAGATAATCCAAAAGTAAAAATTTACAAATCTGATACACATAACAGCTATACAATTTTTGCATTTAATATCGTAAATGAAATACCTGAAGAAATTAATTTCATTCTCGAAAATTCTTTTGATATTAAAATAAGAAGCGGAATTCATTGCGCCCCTAAGATTAGAAAATATATTCATACTTATCCGTATGGTTCATTAAGGGTAAGCCCTTCTTATTTTACTGAAGAAAGTGAAATTGATTATTTCATAGATTCACTTCACAAAATAATCGGAGGATATAAATGATAATTAATTCGATAGAAAAAGTAGATGACTGCCTCGAAGCAAATAAAGTCTATGATTTTATTTTGAATATCACTATAAAAGAAGATTTTATAAAATATTGCGGAAAAAAAGGAAAGCTGATTTACAAAAAAGAATATGAAAAACCCTACTTTAAAGTACTGGTAAAAGGAAAATATACATTCAAAGGTGCTGAAGGCAATCACATAATAAGAGTGCTTTTTCCTGATGATGCAAATGAAAACGAACATCTTGTCGATTTAGAAACTTATCTGAATGCTTATGAAAAATAGTTTAATCCTTTAATTCCTTTACACAGAGAATTGAAAAAGCTTTTTCAGGTTTGTTTCTTATAAATTTCTGAGAGATATCAGAAATTATCTGCCAGAAATATTTGGGTTTTGATTTTAATTCAGCATATTCTCCACGCAGTGATTTAATTCCGTTAATGCCTATTACATCATATCCCAGCGACTTCATTTCTTCTGCACTCCATCCTGATTTGTGAATCTGAAAAGGATTATTATCATATTCTCCCTGCTTCAGAAAACCGTTTGGTGTAAAGATAATTACTCTTTTTGAAGCGATTTTTTCCATCATTTCAATTAGTTTTAATCCCTCTTCTTTTTCAAGATGTTCAATCAAATCTGATGACAAAACACATTCAAAAGTATTATCCTCAAAGTGATTTTCAATATCCAATACATTTATATTATAATAAGCATTATGAATGCCAAGAGCTTTGCTACGCTCTATACTCGGATAATAAGCATCTACTCCGCTACAGTGCAGTTTTTTTGAAAATCTTCTTATTGGAGATTCCGAACCGCATCCAATATCAAGAAGAGTTTTGCAGTTTCCCACAGCCGATTCAAGCTCTGATACATAATCAGGCAGAAGTTTGATGTAGATTTTATGATATAGAAATCTAATTAGTTTTTTCATTATTAAAATTATAAATCTGTATTTTACAAACCACAAAAATAAATTAAATAGTTTGATTAAAATAAAGAAAATTTGAAAATAATTCTATTTAAACTTCGGTGTAATGCTGCCGGTAACTTTTATCACGTAATACCAAGTTGCTTTCAATCGTATAATATATTTCATAAGAACTAAATGTTTTCTCCTTGCGAATCTCCGATACTTCGACGATGCTCAG
>CAZIXJ010000172.1:0-6275 GCA_964542835.1 uncultured Hyphomicrobiales bacterium | reverse complement strand
GTGGGTTCTGCAATATTCATAAGGAGCTTCGGAGCGGTTCGGTACTATAAAGATGCTTTTTTGCTAAAGTAGTCGGATCCTTAAAAGCTATGTTGTTTGGGTTATGGGAAGAGAGAAAATAAAATTTTATAAATAATTTAATAAGATAAAATATGAAACATAAATCGATTTTAGTTTTTATAATAACAATAATGTTATTAAATACAACATTATCAGCTCAAAATATTGAGTTTATTTATCCTGTTAATGGACAAGAAGATGTATCAATTTCACCCGATATTACTATTACTACAGATTTACCTGTTGACGAAAGTAGTTTGAAGATGACTTGGCAAGAATTTGTTATTGATACTACTGCAACGCCCCCGGATACTACATACGAACTACTACCTAACTATCCAACAATTTATGTGATTGATTCTTATGTCTATGAAAATTTACCGGATAGTGTTTGGCAATACAATACGAAAGCGGTTTCTGCTGAAATTATAAACGATACTACTATTAAAGTTCATACTAGAAATTTAGATAACTTTGAAAACCATTTTATATTTATTCAAAATCTAAGAGTTGTGGACGGACAAGATACTCTAACTTGCAGTAATACAAATATTACTTTTAAAACTCAAAAGGCAGATTTTGCATTATTAGAGTCATCTTTAGGACAAGGTTTCTTAAGGACCAACGACACTTTATATTTTGATTTTAATAGAGCAATTGATTCTGTAACAACTGCTCTGGGAGATATGGTAAATATTTTAAATGTTCATAGTTCAATTCAGGTTGATTCTACAACATATCGTGACAGTTTGGTACAGATTAATTGCGATTTATGGTTTAATATTGACAGTACAAGAATATTTGTAAAACCTAATGGTCTTGAATTGGGAGATGATTATTATGCTCAGGTTAATCTTGATTATTTAACAGGTGATACTCTTGATAAATCTTACCATTGGTTCCATGTAGCTGAATATTTTAAATTAAAATTAACTGCAACTCCTGATAATTACATTTTTCATGGTTTTTCTGACAGTTTAAAAACTTGTAAAATCGGAGATTCAATTTTTATAAAAGCTGATTATGAAATCAACGGGAAAACATTTTCTCATTGGAGTTGTCCTAAAATACCTCAATTAGATGGTAGCACTGATATGTCTATTGCAATACCATCTAGTCTGGAAAATATTCCTGATATTGATATTATTGCTGTATATGAAACTCCACCAACTAGAAACATAACTGTTATACAAGCATCAAATTGTACAATTAGTGTTTATGATATGGAAAATTCTTATTTAGGAGGTGCCGGTAATTACATTGTTAGAGATGATGGAAAAGAACATTTGAGAATTATATGCGAACCAAGTCAGCCATATCAGTTTACACATTGGTCTTGTCCAGAAGTTGACAGATATAATAATTATCCTGTAAATGATATTACGGTTAGCGGAAAATATGGAAATCTCACACTATCTCCAAACTTAATACCTCCAAATACATCAGGTGAAATGACTTTAGATATTTTAGTTAGATTTTCATGGGATGGAATAACAAGCAGATCCGATCAAACTCACAAAATTGAAGATTTTATAAATATAAGTCCTGCTGCAAATCATTTTGATACTGAAAACGGTTTATGGATGTTATCTCGACAAATATTTCAAGTTCCAACGACAGTTAATTTTGATTTAAGCATTAATCAACAACAATGTGATTGTTACAGGATATATTCAATTCAAGGTGATTATTTGCCTTCTTTTATAGATGATTTTAATGATGGAGGTCCAACTAAAACAAACATTTCTACTTATCCAATAACTATAGATGCTTCTAATCCAAATCAAACCATTGTTGTTGAAATCGACAGAAGATTAGTAGATGTATATGCTAGTTTATCAATGGAGAATTCAGTTGATATGCCTGAAAAATCAGAAGCAAAATTAGAAATAACACCAAATTATAAAACATACACAAGCAATGATATATTACCTGAAGGAAGAATTAAAAGTTATTCTAGGGATAATGATAAAGAAATATACGAGCTTAGTGTTAAATGTGGTGCTGATATTGAAGTGAATGTGCATTGTAATGATAATTTTGAATTTTTACATTATTTAGATAACTCCTACTTTGATGAAGGCAGTACTCCAACACATCCAAAATATATCATAAATAATATTACTGAAAGCCATGATATAAATAATGGTAAAGCAATTGGTGGAGTTATGAAAGATGAATTTAGAATTCTAAAAATTGGTGTTTGCTCAGAACCCGGAACAGATGAAATGACTTACTCAACACCTTTAGTTTTTAAAAATAGATTTGGTTTTAAAAGCTCAAGTAGAAAAGACCCGGATGTTTGCTATTTCCCATATAATGAAGAAACATTAGTTTTTGAATTATTGTTTAACAAGCCGGTAGATATTGATGCGTTTAATGATCTTCCACTCGGTCATTTTTATGTGGAAGAAATAAGTCCTCCTTTAAATTTACCAGTTAATAGACCATATTCAAACTCTCCTATAAGATATTATCCTGATCGAATTAGTGATCAATGGATTTCTAATAAAAGATTAAGATTTATTTGTGATGCAGCTCATCCACTTGGAATGGCTATGAAAAAAATGTTTAAATATCAGGCTTTTAAAATTTTTATAAGTGAAGCAATTAAAGATTTAAATGGAGATAATTTGAACAATGTCTATGAATTTAACGGATTAACGGAATATCCAACAGTCAAAATTTATTCTGAAGAAATAATAATTGAACCTGAATTTGAAAATCAAGAACCTGAATCCGGCTTATCTTTATGGGAATTTTTTGGCTTATTTGGTTCAATTAATACTTACCCTATCCTTGAAAATGAAGAAATTGAAATTATTGATGAATTTTCAGCAATGTTTGATCCTGAATTAGACTACTATAAAATAGCGGAATATCCTAATGATAATGTATATGAGCAGACCGGACAATTAATGACCCAATTCGAAATTACTTCATTTAAAAATGCAAGTTATTTTGATAATGAAATTGCTTTGTTTTATTTTGAAGAGGATGGGGAAGCAAAACAAGAAATTTCTGAATTATTTGATATTTTTGAACAGGCTTTTGAAAAAACTCATTTTAAATATACTATCAATAAAAAAACATTATTAAAAGATGTGTATAGAATAATTCAGGGTGAAGGATTTGGATTACACTTAGTTGGTAAAAGCAATAATGAACCAATTAGATTAAATTTTGGAAATCATTGGGGTACATCATATAGCGAAACTGAGGAGACAATTGATTTAATTAATGAAAACACAGGTATTACAGTGCAATACAAGGTTGTTATTGAATAATAAAATAAAGGAATATTTTTATGAAAAATTTCATTTTAGTTTTTTTTATATTTATTTTGTTGGTTCAAATAAATAATTATGCAAACCATAATAATAACATGGATATCATTTATCCTAACGGTGGTGAAATTTATGAGTCCGGCAATTTAATAGATATTAAATTTACTAATAATTCTTTAGATGAAGTTGAAATTTACTTGTGGAATGGTACCTCTAAAGCATTTAATCTGTTAGGTACAACATACAATAATACATTTATTTGGGAAATACCCGAGCAACTTGAAGGCGGTAGATTCAGAATAAAAATCATTTCAGCAGTTGATTCAGTTGATTTATACGGATATTCGGATAATTTTTTCAAAATTGAACGAAGAAATGAACCGGAACTGTATAAAGGAGCAAAGTTGTTTAATCTTGAAACAGAGGATACGGAAATAGAATTATTTCCTAATCCGGCAAATGAAATGATAACAATTAAACTAAATTCTGAAATTGAATACAATTATGAAATAATTGATATATCAGGTAATATAGTTTTTTCGGGTATAGGAAAAAACACTCTTACTTTAGACATTTCAGAATTTAATGCAGGAACTTATTTCTTTAAATGTTACCTTAACAGTAACTTAAAACTAAAAAAGTTTATTATTTTTAAATAAATTATTAAAGCACCCCGATGAGCGGGGTGCTTATTCTTTAAGGAGAAAAAAATGAAGAAGAATTTTATTTTGATAGTTATTGCAATGCAATTTTTTTTACTTGATTTATATGCAATAGAACAGGATGATTATAAGCTTGAAATACCATTTAAGGACCCTTTACTTTATAATACTGATATTGATATAAAGCAAGGTATATATGCTGTTAATTATGATAGGCATTGTCATTTTTATAATATTAATACTAATAGAACTATTTCAACCTGTCTTAAAAGTTGGGCTGGAAGTCTCTTTTTTGAGGAAAAATTATATCTTTTAAATAACAAAAAGGCATTGATTGTGGACATAAATCGAACTTTCATATTTGATATTGAAACAAAAGAAGAAGAAGATTTTTTTATTGATTTTTATTATCCAATTATTGAAGGCATTTCAGAGGATAGAACTTTAGCTTTTAGTTATTATAGAGAAAATTATGATTCTTTAGTAAATTTTAAAATTATTGATATTGAGAATAGGAAAAAGATTGATGAATTTACTATTTGTCATGATTCATTAAATTATGATAATAATGATAGTAAGATTCAAAATTTGAAATTGGTGGATGCTGCTTTTACTCCTTCAGGCGAAAAATTTGTATCCTTATTTTCATACAAAGATGAATCCAGACTTGTTATTTATGGAATGAATAAATCAAAAAAAATATTAACACTATTTTTATCAAACGAAGAATCAGTAAATTCTCAATCAAGTATAGATTTTCTAAATGATTCTATATGTGTTTTTAATTCATATTCATCAGTATATTTATGGAATATAAATTCAGGAAAAGAAGAAAAAAGGATTGATTTTATTAATCATTTTAATGGAGCTAGCCCATTCGTAATGTCAGATGATAAAAGATATATTATTGCAGGTATTACTGATACTAATTTAATATTCGATTTATCAGATAGTGAATATATAACATTTTCTAACTCTTCTTCAATGTTTACAAAAGATACTCGGTTCATACCTAATTCAAGTGAATTATACATTAAATTAAATGGTTCATTAGTAAGATATGATTTCAAGAAAGAAAAAATATTAGATTATATTGCAAGTAAAAATACAGGTATAATGAAATGTATATCAAAAGATACTTTGTTTTTAGCAGATTTATCAGGTTATACAAAAATTGACATAAATACTGAAAATATTATTTTTGAGTCATCCCCGGTTTATGGTCAATCAGGTTATACACTTTATGATTATGATGATAATTTCAAACAATTATTACTACTTAATTATAAAGACGAACCTTCATCATTAGTCTTATATGACAGATATAAGAACAAAGAAATTAAAAATATAATCAAATTTGATAGTACAATTATTGGTAATAGATTTCTCGCTAAAGCATCAAATGATTTTGAATATTTTGCTGCTGTTGACAACATATCAAAGAAAGGATTCGTCATAAATAAAAGTGGTAAAATAATAAAAGAAATTTATATTCCTGATGAGATCGAAGGTTTTGATGAGATTATCAACATAGATTTTTCATTTTATGATAATAAAGTGTTATTTAATGTATTAGAAAAAATACCTATGCCTGGGACAGATGGGTGGCAATATGTTGCCAGGATATTGATATATGATATAGAAACTAACAGTTTAGAAAAAGAATTTTCAGAAAGTACAGGAAGAAAATATTTTAGCAAATATGGGAATAATGTAATTGGAAAATTCTCAAATTTAACTTACAAAAGTGTAATTGAGAAAAATATTAAAAGTGGTGAAACAGTTAAAACATTTGATATTGATAATGATCATTACTTATATTTATCGAAGAATAAAAGATACTTACTTGGTGCACATTTTGATGCTTCATCATATGTAAAAGGGTATAATGCAGTAATCGGTAAAAAAATATTTGAATTTTCTCGTGATATAAGTTCTTCATATCTGGATCTATACATATCATCTGACGGTAAATATTTTGTGATGTTTGATATGTATGACTTGAAGAATAAATTATACGAATTATCCCCTACATCAGTCGAAGACAACTACATTTCTGAAAGTGATTTTACAATCTCTCCCAATCCCGCATCGGATTATATTGAAATCTCTTTTGGCAACAAAGGGCTTCAGCCCTTTGCAGATAGCGAGGAGTTCGCTATATATGATGTGCTTGGGAATGTTGTTATATCCACTGAGGACACTGAGCGAAGCCGAAGTGCCGAAGTGGGCAATGGTTGGCATTTCGACGTTTCGACTACGCTCA
>CAZIXJ010000171.1:4199-6288 GCA_964542835.1 uncultured Hyphomicrobiales bacterium | reverse complement strand
AGTTACGAACTGATGAATCAATACTTTGATTTTATCGGAATCATAGCCGAGAGCTTTCACTGTGTTCATTACGTCAGGAATCGTAGCAATGTGGTCAGCTCCGAAGACATCAATCATCAAATCAAAATTTCTTTTAAATTTTTCAATGTGATATGCAATATCGGGCAGCCTGTAAGTAGGCTCACCAGTTGATTTTACGATTACTCTGTCCTGATCAGGACCAAGTTCGGAAAGTTTCAGCCATTTTGCTCCTTCTTTTTCATAAACTAAATCTTTTTCATTAAGCCTGTCGAGCAAATCGCTTATTTTTCCTTCTTTATACAAAGTATCTTCATTGTAAAAAACATCCTGATTAATTTTCATTCTCTCAAGAGTATTTTGAATTTTTTTAAAACACCATTTTTCACCAAAAACTCTGCATTCGTTAATTGCATCATCATTTTCCTGTATATACTTATCACCGTAATACTCCTTAAATTCTGATGCAATCTGTTTAATATAATCACCGTGATAGCCATTTTCCGGGAATGGATATTCTTCTCCGAACGCTTCACGGTATCTTGCATAAATTGATTTAGCAAGATTTTGCATTTGATTACCGGCATTATTGAAATAATACTCACGCGTAACGTCAAAGCCAAGCCATTCATATAAATTCGCAACTGTATCACCAATGCATGCATTTCTTCCATGCCCCAGATGAAGAAGTCCTGTAGGATTTACCGATACATATTCTACGTTTACACTTTTATTTACTTTCTTTTCAGATTTGCCTGCATTTTCTTTTTGAGCAAAGAGATTTTTAAGGGCTTCTGTATAGTATTTTCCGGTAAATTTAATATTAATAAATCCGGGACCTGCAATATCAACAGATTTTATAATATTTTCATCATAATTCAGATTACAGATTATCTGCTCTGCAATTTTTCTTGGATTATTTTTCAATACTCTTGCAAGCTGCATAGCGGAATTGCAGGCAACATCTCCGTGTTCGGGGTTTTTAGGTTTTTCAAAAATTAAGGCAAAATCTCCGGGAACATTCAGTGAATCAAGGCTGTTCCTAAAGATTTTATAAAGATAATCCTGTTTCATTTACGCATTTTCTTTAAATAATTTCACAACATCTTCATCATTTAGAGAAATAAACTCACCATTATCATCCAGGCTTGTAAAAGAGGAGTCAGCCCATAACTTTTCAATATTATAAAACTTCCTTACTTTTGGTAGCATAATATGAAATACTACATCAAAGAAATCAAGTATAATCCAATCTTTATACTCATATCCCTCAGTTTTAGGCTTTTCTATCTCAAAATCCCTGCATACTTCATA
Organism: uncultured Hyphomicrobiales bacterium; assembly: GCA_964542835.1. Taxonomy (GTDB): domain Bacteria; phylum Bacteroidota; class Ignavibacteria; order Kapaibacteriales; family UBA2268; genus CAZIXJ01. Next base: position 4,956 of record CAZIXJ010000171.1, on the reverse strand, counting down.
TATTTTATTTACCACTGCTTCTGCCTGAGGTTCTGATTCGGCAGTTGCGACAACAAAAAAGTCAGTTATTGCAGTCTCAATTTTGGTCATATCCATAATAAGAATATCCTTTGCAAGCCTGTCATGAGCAATAACTGAGCAAAATTCGGCTAATTCTTTTGAATTATTAGGTTTTGATAAATCTGAAATCGTCATTGTCTCTATTATAAAAAAGTAAAATATCTTTTAAACTATCACTAATATAAGACTATTTTTATTAATTATTGTTTTATTTTAATTAAAAGGAGATAATTTTTTATAATCTTTTCCAATGATAATGGAAGTACGAATAAATAAAGAAGAATCAATTCTTGTAACTATGAGTGAATCAGGAATACCAACGGCATAAGCTACTTTTTTTGCGGACTCCATATCACCAAGCCTGTCTATTACCATTGATTTATCAATTTTTTCCGCATAATTTCCTACTTCAAGTACGTCAAACTTATAAGACCTCAGATATTCATTTGTTTCAGATGCCAGTCCGTTTTCTCCGCAGGCATTCAAAATGTTAATCTGTATTTTTTCTTCATTTGTAATTCTTTTATCCGAATCTACCGATGAATCCACAACAGGATTAGAAATACGCATAACAAAAGAAGTAAGCATCATTAATACTATAAGTGACAATACAGAAATAAGACCGAAAATAAAGTATTTCATTTTTTTTAAACCAATTTATTGAACATTTATTCAATACTTTATCAATAAATATGCC
>CAZIXJ010000171.1:0-4189 GCA_964542835.1 uncultured Hyphomicrobiales bacterium | reverse complement strand
CAGTTTATTTGTTTTTATTGATGTATTTTTATCTGATGAATATGTTGTTTTTGAAAAATGAACCGAAATAAAAATTATTTTTATATTATCCAAAAAAATTAATATATTGCAAAGACGTTTGCCTAAAATAAAAACTAATTATATTGAGAATATGGAAAGAGAAACTTTATTTCAAAAATTATTAAACGAAGAAAATTATAAAACAGAGATAAAAACCGAAGGCGTAAAACACTCGATGAATATCAAGTTACCTTTGATTTTAATTACTCTTTTAGTTATTACTTTCTTCTTTGTTTTTCAAATAGACAAAAGTGCTTTTAATCAGGAGAGCGGCAAAAAAACTATTTGGCAGCAATCCGATTTGGTAGCTGAATTTTCATACCCCGTTTTCAAAAGTGAAGATAGAATTCAAAAAGAACAAAAAGAAGCAGAGAACAACACAAGTCCTGTATTTGAAATTAATGAAGAATATAAGGAAGTAAACGAAACTTTTTTTGAATCCGTAAAGAATAACCTTATTGAATTTGATGAAGAAAGCCGAACAGATGTGCTTAATATTAATGAAGAAATAAGAGATATACTTCTTGAAATGCCAAAAAAAGAGCGAACTTGGCTTGCCGACAGAATCCTGAAGAAAATCAATAGATTTCTTACTGAAATTTATAAAAATGGATTTATTGATATTACATTAGACAGAATTAATACTGAAACCATTGTTGTAAGAACCACTCCAAAGGAGCAAAATTATATCAAAAAAGATTATCTTACCGATGAGATAATTTATTTTGAAAAAGCCGAAAAAGAATTATACAATGATATGAATCCTCTGGAATTTAATATTACTAAATCTTTAATTGAAAACCTTGCAAATCCCAACCTCATATATAATGATGATTTAACTGAGAATATGAGGACACTTGAAGCCAAATCAGTTCCTAAAACACTTGAAATAATAGAAGAAGGTACTACAATAGTAAAAAAAGGTGAAATAATTGATGATGTAATCCAGAGAAGGATAACATCCTATTATGAATCAGAATGGATGCAAAGAGAGAAAACGTATTCCACTCTTTACCTTTTGGGAAATTTTGGCCATGTGCTTATCCTGTATTCAATATTGCTTCTTTATCTTTTTGTATTGCGAAAGAAAATATTTTATGATAACAAACAAATGGGGATTATTAGTTTTATACTCATACTTGCAGCACTTATGTCATGGCTGTCAATGGAAATAAAAATAGGCTATTCAATAGAATATCTCATTTTTATTCCCGCCCTCTCTATGCTTGCAGCTGTGGTTTTTGATTCTCGCACGGCATTTTACGTAACTGTAACGATGGCTCTTATGTTAGCCGGTATAAGAGGTAATGACTATAACACTGCTATCACGATGCTTTTTGCAGGTACTCTTGCAGCATATACCGTAAAGGATATTCAGAACAGAACTCAAATGTTTCAGTCAATGTTTTATATTTTTATTGGATTAGTGCTTTCAATTCTCATATTTTCAATTGAAACCTCTTTCGATTTGAATCTTTCTTATCAGAAAATAGCTTTTGCTTTAATTAATGCAGCATTAGCACCCCTTATCACTATAGGCCTGATACTTCTGCTTGAAAAAGTATCATCTATTACGACTGATTTGAAAATTAAGGAGTTCGACGATTTAGACCATCCTCTGCTTGTAAAATTAAGTGAAATTGCCCCCGGTACTTATCAGCACAGTATTGGAGTGGCTAATCTGGCTGAAAGGTGCGCCAGAAGAGTAAACGGCAATCCTCTTCTTGTAAAAGTAGGTGCTTATTACCATGATATTGGAAAAATGCTGAAACCTGAATATTTTACTGAAAATCAGATTGATATGGAAAACAAGCACGACAAACTGCCTCCGAAAAAATCTGCTCAGATTATCAGAGAACACGTAACAGATGGAATGGAGATGGCAAAGCAGTATCATTTGCCTCAGAGATTAAAGAATTTTATAAGCACTCATCACGGCACCTCACTAATAAAGCATTTTTATGCAAATGCACTTGAAGCAAATCCTGATGTAGATGAAAATGACTTCAGATACCCCGGACCAAAGCCTAAAACATTAGACGAAGCAATAGTAATGATTTGCGACAGTGCTGAAGCTATAGCAAGAGTGGTTGCAAAATCCGAAGATGAAATTATCAAGATTCATCAGGAGCATTTGCAACAGCTCGTAATGGACGGGCAGTTTGATGAATGTAATATTACTATGCAGGAAATTCAGATTGTAAAAGAGACGATTTACAAAACATTAAAAGGGTTAGGGCATCAAAGAATAGACTATAAAAAAATTCCCAAAAAATCATAAAATAATTAAAGGATAAATATCGCATTATGTTAAATTTTTTTGATATTCAAATAAAAAGAATTGTAGTTCATACTTTATTTGCCAAAGAAGAAGGCAATGAACATTCAATGATATTACCGGATAAAAGATTGACTGAAGTAACTGAAAACGTAAAATCATTGCTTATAGAAAGATTAAGTAAAGCTTCTGCCAAAACATCAAAAGCATTCGAGTTGGAAATTGATGATTACTATGAAGGTTCTTTCTTCTCCATAGCCAAAGAACTCAGCAAAAAAAACGATGATGAATTTATTGCACAATCTGTTCAGATAGCTCAGCTTCTTGCTCAGGCTCAGACACGTAACACTCTGTCCGGCGGATACATACTTATAGTTGACGCTATTACGAAATATGACAAATCAGTGATTATGGTGATAAAAGCTGAATTAAATACAGTTCTTAAATATTTTAGTGAAGATAATAAGTCAGTATTAAAAATGCTTGATGATGTTTTCCTCTCCCCTTCTCAGAAATTTTTTAAAATTGGAGTAATTTATGAAAAAGATGAAGATAATGAATTCTTCTCTTATCCCAATAATAAATACGGTTGCTTTTTATTTGATGACCAATTTAAGCCTGATTCCAGACCCGCCGAATACTTCTACAGAGATTTTCTCGGTTTTTCCATAGATACAAATCCCAAGATTCAATCCAAAAGATTTTTTGATATTACTGATAAATATATTAGAAAAACTGTTCCCAATCCTGAATTCAAAGATGAAATGCTTAACGTATTGAAGCATGAATTTTTGTCTAACGATGAAAATGAAGTTACTCCTTCAGATTTTGCCGATATGTATTTTCCTGAAGATGATATGAGAGAAGGATATAAGAATCAGGTAACAAACTATCTGCCGAAAAATATTATCAAAGACCCTTCATTGATTGAATCGAAACTTAATAAAAAGAAAATTAATTTTCCTAATAAAATCACCATTGCAGGACCAAGTAATATTTTTGATTATAACGTAAAAATAATCAAAAATGCTAATGAAATTAATGAAGAAGAACTTCAGAATGAAGACGTAACAATTTTGAAAATAATCGGAAAACCTTATCAGGACGAATAGTATGAGATATTTTTATATCATTTTTGCAGTTTTTTTGGTGTTAATAGTCTCCTGCTCAAGTCATCGCTCCGGCAGCAGCGATGATATGGTTCTGGATTTTTCATCTGTTAATCAGCTTGAAGATACTACCGTTATAAATCAACTTGCACTTAAGTTTTTTATTGAAGGCACTAAATTACATAATCAAAAAAAATATAAAGATGCAATAATAGAATATCATGATGCTCTCAGGCTCGATTCTTCTTTTGCAATTCATTATGCCATAGCAAAGTCTTACAGAGAACTCAGGAGATACAATCTTGCTGAGCAGCATTTGCTTATTGCTGTAAATCAAAAAAGCAATTTTACCGATGCACTGGAGTTGCTTGCTGAAATCCAATTTCTTCAGGGGTTCTCCAATAACGATGAAAATATTAAAAAAGCTATTCTTACAATGAAAAGAATAATCAAATTAAAGCCTACTGAAAAAAATAAATTTATGCTGGCGAGAATATATGAATACACAGATACTGAAACAGCAATCAGTAAATACAAGGAATTGCTGAATGAAAATGTCTCCCGGAAAGTACTCTTCAGGCTGCTTTCTGTTTATGAAGATAATGATGCCTACGAAGAGTATTACGCCTTAAAATCGGAATATAAAGATGAATTACTAATATCACCTGAAGATTTTTTTGAAATTATGAGCTATAATTACATAAAACAAAAAAATAAAGAAAATCAAGATTTATTAAATTAT
>CAZIXJ010000170.1:0-6302 GCA_964542835.1 uncultured Hyphomicrobiales bacterium | reverse complement strand
GGAAAAGAAATTGAACGGAAAGACAAGGCGTGAACTAGATGGGGGCCAAGCCACCAATGACAAGAACAAAAGAGTCTATGAGCAACAATAAAGTCAATATACGCCCTAATGTTTCAATGCTTTCGGTATTGAAGTTTCTGGAATACGAAACTTGGTTTGCTTTGGCAGAATATGTTGATAATGCTATAGATAGCTACCAAAGGAATAAAGAAAGGTTAATTAAACTACATGGTGAAGAATATCAACTTAAGGTCGAGATAGAAATCAATGACCCAGAAAGTAAAATAACAATCAGAGATAATGCTGGCGGTATTGAAGAAGAAAACTATGCACGTGCATTTAGAGCAGCCGAAATTCCGGCAGATACTTCAGGACTATCTGAGTTCGGTATGGGAATGAAGTCAGCATCTTGCTGGTTTTCTGATTATTGGGTGGTTAGAACCACGGCTATCGGGGAGGACTATGAGAAGACAGTCAAATTCGATATGAATCAAATCTTTGAAGATAAATTAGAAGAACTTGATTACACAACTAAGCCAAAAGAAAAAAGTGATCATTATACTGTAATTGAACTAAGGAATGTGACCAAGATTCCGAGAAAGAAAGGCTTAGGAAAAGTAAAATCACACCTTGCGAGTATTTATCGTCAATTTATAAGAGACGGTATTTTAATTCTAAAGGTTGACGGAATTGAACTCAAATATGATGAGCCAAAGATTTTAACAGAAAAATTTCAAATAAAGCCATACCAACCCACGGGCGAACCTATTCATTGGCGAAAGGATATAGACTTCGATATTGATGAAAATCTTAGCGTAAAAGGATTTGTCGCAATTAGAGAGAAAGCTTCAACAAACGAAGCTGGATTTGCCCTATTCCGTAGGGGGCGAGTTATTGAAGGAAGTTTCGATAATGGGTTTAGACCAGACTTCATATTTGGAGCACCTAACAGCTATCGCTATCAAAGAGTATTTGGTGAACTACATTTAATTGGATTTGATGTATCATTTACCAAAAAAGGGATACAATGGGATGAAAACTTGGACATATTTCTAAAACTTCTGAGAGACGATATAAACAATGACGAGTTCCCATTATTGAAGCAAGCGGAGAATTACAGAGTTCGTGCGAACGAAAAAGATTATAAAAAATCTGGAACTAAAGCCCTGAACAACACAGTGGCTGATTTAGAAGAAAAAGCATCCAAAGCAGTTGAAGAAACCTTTGAAGATTCAAAAAACAATGAATTTGACGGAGATTTACCCTTATCTCAAACTAAGAAATCAATATTTAAGAAGTTCAAGGTATCATTCAATAAACTTGATTGGAATGTAACAGTTGAATTATCCTTTGACCCTTCACTTGAAAATTTGATAGAAGTAGGACCACATTTAGTTAAGAACGAAAACCCCCAAAAAGACACTAAATATGTTGGTATCCGCCTTTCGCTTACTCATCCATTTATGATTCAGTTTGTGGGAACCGACAACGAAAAAATAGAACCTATTCTCAGATATACCGCTGCATTAGGATTGGCTGAAATAATTGCTAAAGAAAGTGGCTCAAGAACACAAGGCGAGATACGCAGAAACTTCAATCAACTGATCACTAAAATATCGAGTAATTAAGAATGTCAGAAATAATCGAAATAACAGGAAATAGAAACGATAACAATGCTAATTGGAAACCGTTTGTTGGTAATGAAACAACAGAATTGTTGAAATTCAAAGGATTTACCAATGTGGAAGGTGGTATTAATGATATAGGCAATAGGATTATTGATGAAACGTATCGAATACTTGAAATGTGTGGAAATCCTGCTGATGAAGAACACTTTGAAACTGGGTTGGTAATTGGCTATGTGCAGAGCGGTAAAACAATGTCATTTACCACACTTGCTGCAATGGCAAGTGATAATGATTATCAACTTATTATCATAATTGCAGGAATTTCAACAATTCTATCGCAACAGTCATTTGACAGGATGTCTAATGACCTACGCATAAATACTCGATATGACCGTAGGTGGACAATTATACAGAATCCCGAAACTTCTGTGAATAGAGATACGATTGAAGCCAAGTTACGCCAATGGGCAGACCCAACATACCCGCGAGAAAACTGTAGCACGGTACTTATTACGGTTATGAAACAAACACACAGACTTGAAAATCTAACCACTCTGTTAAGAAGTTTAGATTTGAGCGGTGTGCCTACACTAATTATTGACGATGAGAGCGACCAAGCAAGCTTGAACACAAGGGCTAGAAGAAACGCAAGAGACGGTTTCGGTGTGAATGAAGGAGACGCTTCCACTATTTACAGACGGATAAATAATTTAAGATCAGTCTTCAATCACCACACTTTCTTGCAATATACTGCTACTCCTCAAGCAAATTTATTTATCAATATTTTAGATAGACTTTCTCCTAATTTCATAAAGTTGCTTACTCCAGGAGAAGGCTACACTGGCGGGAATACATTTTTTATAGATAATCCAAACCTTATAAGGGCCATACCTCCTAATCAAATACCGACAAACCATAATCCGATTCACGAAGCTCCTGAAAGTTTACGATATGCACTAATGATTTTCATTCTTGGTGTAGTTGCTGGCGATATAAGAAGAGACCAAAGAAATAGGTCTATGATGATTCACCCATCACGATTAACAGATGCACAACGAACATACTATGGTTGGGTTCAAAATATATGTGAAGGATGGCAACGACTTTTACAGAGTACAGATGAAGACGAAAAACAAGACTTAATCAATGAATTTAGAATAGCCTACAATGACCTTGAATTAACAGTAAATGATTTGCCAATTTTTGAAGATTTAACTGGAAACAGACTAATTCACGCTTTGCGTGATACAATAATTATCGAAGTCAATGCAAGAACAGGGTCAACACCACAAGTAAACTGGAGTGATTTTTATTCGCATATTTTAGTGGGTGGTCAAGCTATGTCACGTGGGTTTACGGTTGAAGGTTTAACAGTAACATATATGCCAAGAAATTTGGCGACTGGTCAAGTCGATACCACATTACAAAGAGCTCGATTTTTTGGTTACAAAGGTTCATATCTTGGCTATTGCCGAGTTTGGCTTGATCAAGCAAATATTGACGCTTTCACCGCGATTGTGGAACACGAAGAAGATGTTCGTAACAGGTTAGAAGAATTTAATGTCAACAATCTACACTTAGACGAGTGGCAGCGTGAGTTAGTTCTTGCTCAAATGCTTCGACTTAATAGACCTAACGTATTATTTGATGATTTGGATAGGGATTACTTCGGTTCTGAGTGGTTTACTATTCGAGCACCACACGATACGGATAGCCTAATTACTCAAAACACAAATATTATTAGTCATTTCAAAGACAATCACATTAATGACTTTGACGTAGATGAAGGACATGCTGAAAGAACGGATTTACAAAAGCACCTCGTAGCAGAGCTCTCATTAAAAACAGTATTGGATACACTTCTAAATCGGTTACGTTTCACGAAAGAGACAGACAGCCAAACCTTTTCAAGTTTAAGAGGATTACTAAATAGGTTTGTTGAAGAAAACGAAGAAGAAACTTGTTTGATATATTGTATAAGTTCGTGCAAGGAAGATGAACAAATAAATCAAATAGTCAGAAGAAGGAGACTGAATCGCAATGATGAAATTCAACAACTCTTTCAAGGTAAACAACCAACAAGGGCTAATTCCAATTATCAAATAGGCGAAATATACCCTGGAGATAGAGAAGTTCGGGATATTGAGAAGGTGACCATTCAATTGCATAGGCTACAACTGTTAGACCAAACAGGAAGTGATATTACGGACAACAACGATAACACGATTTATGATGATGTTCCCAGTATTGCTATTTGGGTACCTGAAGAAGTTGGAAGGGACATAATCAGACAACCGAATAACCAATGAACTTAATAGCTGATTTTTTTGATTTAGAGATTCCGAATGGTAAAGGTGACAATGTCTTTTCTGCTAAGACAATAAAAGGTTATCCAAATTCGAGAATAGGTGTAAACAGTTTTTCATATCCTGTAATATTGATTCATTCAAAAAATGATGGGACGTTTCTAAATAGTAAGAATATCCGACTAAAATACTTAGAACTTGCTCATAACATGGAGTGCAAAGTAACAGAACTTGGAAAAAGTGAAAAGGACTATTTCACGGTGATTAAGTTCAGAAGTGATAACGAAAACTTACAACGTTATTTCCTCGGAGTATCAGAAACACTTATAAAATCGCTCTCGCAGACACCTACTCAAAAAGAAATATTGCAACATTTTCAAAATTTCGTTGAAGTATTTCAATCAATATCGGACTCACCAAAAAGGTCTCTACAAGGACTTTGGGCAGAGTTGTTTCTAATATCTACGAGCCAGGCACCTGAAACACTTATAAATTTTTGGCATTCCAATCCTGAAGAAAAATTCGATTTTAATGCAGACATAGAAAAATTAGAAGTAAAAAGCTCTTCAACAATGGAAAGGATTCATACTTTTTCTTCTGAACAACTTAATCCACAAAAGGATAAGCAAGTGATTATCGCCTCACTCTTTGCTAAGCAAAATCCTAAAGGGCAAAATTTAGAAGAATTGATAGAGTTAATTCGAAAGCGTATAAACTCTACTGAACTAGAAGAAAAGCTCTTTAGAATAGTGTCGAAGATTTTGGGAAGTAGCATAGAACAATCCTTGAAAGTGAAATACGATAACGAATTAGCTAATATCTCATTGAGATTTTATAACGTCAATGACATTTCTAAAATTGAAAAAATTCATATTCCATACAATGTTACAGAAGTCAAATTCAAGTCAAACTTATCTGAAATAGATCAAATACCAAGGAGTGAATTAAAGCAATATGGAAAGTTTTATGAATCAGTATAGCCAACTTATCAAGTCATACACACGTTGGCGAGTCACAAAGCAAAACTTACCGAAGAGTACGCCTTATGCCAACCCAATACAATACGAACAAATGAATACGCCCTACAACAATGCATACAACGATCATGCCCAGCAAAAGCTGGTCACGTCGTGTATGCCTGACGTTAGGCATAATTGAATGAAAGATAAAAAAGAATGACTGAGAAGAACCCAATAGTATTTATAAGCTATAGTCACGATAGCAAAGAACATCAACAAAGAGTTTTTGAATTATCAAACAATCTAAGGTCAGAAGGTATCGACTGCATACTGGATCAATATGAAGATTCTCCAGAAGAAGGATGGCCAAGATGGATGCAAAAGAATATTAAGTCTGCAGACTATGTTCTAATGATATGCACATCCACATATTACAAAAGGGTCATGGGACTTGAAGAAGAAGGTAAAGGTCATGGTGTTACATGGGAAGGTCATTTAATTAATCAAGAGCTTTATGATCAAGGAACTAAAAATAAAAGGTTTATTCCTGCAATCTTTTCAGATGGAACCAATAATATGATTCCTGATCCAATAAAAGGATCTACATTTTATAACGTTGATGATAAAAATCAATACGATAAATTGTATTGGAGATTAAGAGGTGTCAAAAAAACCAAACCAGAACTCGGGAAACTTCGTGAACTTGAACCAAAGCCAAGAAAAACCATGTTCTTTACAAGCCTTATTGACCCTGAATTATGGGACAAAGCAAAATGGAATGGTACTGCGTACATCGTAGCTCAAGAAGAAGGACTACCTCCTTATTTGGTTGTAATATTCAATAATCTCGAAGCAGGTATAGAAATATTCAAACAATGGAGAGAGATAATTTCAAACTATGATCCAAATAATGAATTAAGAATTTCTATTGTAGAAGGTGAAGTTCCCAATAAACCTCAAGGATACTATGTTCATTTTGCTCAAAATATACATAATACAATGAGGCGAGTTACTGAGCAATATGATCATCCGAAAATGGATCTAATTGTTACTGCAACAAGAATTCATAGAATGCCAACTGAAGATTTTAAGAATTTAAACATGTTCAAAGAAGCATTTAGTAAAAATGGGTGTTGTTTTGTTGTCCCAGGCACAGTGATTCATGACCCTAATAAAGGGAGAGGATTTAAAATAGAGCAAGATTATGCAATTGAGAAGAAAAACATCGAATTCAGAAACATAGAAGATATCAAAGACAAAAACGATTATGATGCAGTATTAAAAGAGAAATTTGTCGATGAACACGAATTCTAAAACTATGCCTAACAAGCGATATGAGATCAGGTTGGCTATCGCCAAATCCGCTCCATATCGCCAAATTGATCGTTCATGCCTCCCTTCGGTCGGCA
>CAZIXJ010000169.1:0-6359 GCA_964542835.1 uncultured Hyphomicrobiales bacterium | reverse complement strand
TTTTTGGCTGTCCGATAAATTTTTTCTCTATTTAATAAATTTAATACCTGACTTATTATTGGTTGTCCTGAAAATTTTGTATCTTTGCTCATTGTTAATCCTTTGTTGTTTTGGTTGATTTCATTGGATTAACTTTTGGGAAGGAATTTTATTATTCCTTCCCTGTTTTTTTATCGGACAATAGTGATTAATTATATTTTTCGGTTTATTATCTTATTATATTCAATATAATTTTTTTATTTTTGTTAATTGAAAAAATTGTAAATTAAAAAAGTGAAAATTATGAGTAAAATTCCTGATATGAGCAGCCTGTATTCAGAAATTGAGGTTAGTCTGAATACCGCTCTGGAGCTTGGTCTTACCGAAGGCGAATATAATAAAATTCTTGAGATAACGGGCAGAACTCCTACCTATACAGAGCTTGGTGTATATAGCGTAATGTGGAGCGAACATTGCTCTTACAAAAATTCTATTAAGCAATTAAAAACTTTGCCGAGAAGCGGTGGGAAACTGCTCGTGGAAGCAGGTGAAGAAAACGCCGGACTTGTGGATATTGGAGACGGCTATGCCATTGCTTTCAAAATCGAAAGCCATAATCATCCTTCCGCTATCGAGCCTTTTCAGGGAGCAGCTACGGGTGTAGGCGGAATTTTGCGTGATATTTTTACTATGGGTGCAAGACCTATAGCCGCTCTTAATTCTTTGAGATTTGGTGATATTGACGGCTCTAATGCCGACAGGATTAAATTTCTGCTTCGCGGAGTAGTTGAAGGTATAAGCCATTACGGGAATTCCTTCGGTGTACCTACCGTAGGTGGTGAAGTGTATTTTGAGCAGTGCTATGAGGATAATCCTCTCGTAAATGCGATGGCTGTCGGGATAGTTCATACATCAAAGACTGCATCGGCTGCTTCTGCAGGTGTTGGCAATCCTGTAATGATTCTCGGTTCGAGAACGGGCAGAGACGGTATTCACGGAGCTTCACTTCTTGCTTCCCGTGAATTTGATGAAAAGACTGATGATATGCGTCCTACGGTGCAGGTAGGCGACCCGTTTGCAGAAAAGTTACTTCTGGAAGCCACTTTGGAATTAATAGAATCAGGCGTGGTAATTGGCATACAGGATATGGGAGCTGCCGGTATTTCATGTTCTTCTTCCGAAATGAGCGCCGCTAAAGAGAAACTCGGTATGACGCTTGATTTGGATAAAGTACCTCTTCGTGAATCTGATATGTCGGCTTATGAAATTATGCTTTCGGAATCTCAGGAAAGAATGCTTGCCGTAATTGAAAAAGGCAGGGAGCAGACAGCCTATGATATTTGCGAGAAGTGGGATGTACCGATTACTCATATAGGTGAAGTTACTGATACTGAGTTTGTGGACGTTACAAGAAACGGCAAAAAAGTAGGCTGGCTCAATGCTGACTCTCTCGTTTTGGGTGGCGGAGCACCACAGTATGAGAGAGAATCTAAAAAACCTGAATATTTGAATAAAACTCAAAACTTCGATTTCAGCAAACTAAATCTTAATAATCAAGATAAAAAACATTTTAATAATGCTTTTGAAACTCTTATTCAGTCTCCAAACATAGCTTCCAAAAGATGGGTTTTCGAGCAGTATGATTCACAGGTACGCACAAATACAGTGAATATCAAGGGTGATGCAGCAGTAATAAGACTGAAAGAACTGCCCGGAAAAGCTATTGCAGTATCTACAGATTGCAACAGTAAATATGTATATCTTAATCCTTACAGCGGAACTGTATCAGCAGTGGCTGAGGCAGCAAGAAACGTAGTCTGCACGGGTGCAAAGCCGGTGGCAATTACAAATTGCCTTAATTATGGTAATCCTTATGAACATGAAGTTTTCTGGCAATTCAAAGAATCCATAAGAGGAATGGGAGATGCCTGTCGTGTGCTTGATACTCCGGTTACCGGCGGAAACGTTAGTTTTCATAATGAATCAAAAAATAATGCAATTTATCCTACACCTACTATCGGAATGCTTGGAATAATTGATGATTTATCAAAAGTAATTTCTTATGAATTTAAGAATGAAGAGGATTTGATTTATTTGATTGGAAATAACCTCGATAATGATGATAAATATGATGGTATCGGCGGTTCTGAATATCTTAAATATCTGCATAATAAAGTATCAGGAGATTCACCAAAAATTGATATAAAATATGAGCATAAATTACAAAATGCAATACTTGAGCTGACAGATAAAAAATTGCTTAATTCTGCTCACGATATCAGTGAAGGCGGTCTTGCCATTTGTCTTGCTGAAAAATCAATTAATGCAGATAATCTCGGATGTGAAATAAATATTGATAATCCATCAGTTCAGAATATCTTTGGTGAGTTCCAGTCTGCAGTTGCAGTTTCTGTAAGTAAAAGCAATTCTGAAGAATTAGAGAAGATATTGAATAATACTGAATTAAAATATATAAAAATCGGTAAAGTCATAAAAGACAAATATACAATAAATGATATTCTGGATTATAAATTATCTGAAATAAAAGATTTTCATAATAATGCATTAGAAAACAGACTCAATAAATAACCGGGAGATATAAAAATGAAAAAATATATTATCGGGCTTATAATAATATTTGCATATAATTCGGCATTTTCTGCCAATCAGGATTCCATAGCTTCCATTCTGAAGCAACACGTTAAAATTCTTGCTTCTGATTCACTGGAAGGAAGGTTTCCCGGATTGCCTTCGATGAAATATTCTGAGGATTATCTCATCAGCCATTACAAATCTTATGGTGTAAAGCCTTTTCAGGGCAGTTACAAACAGGATATGGAAGTGATTACCGGTAAAAATTTCGGTGATAACAATGCTGTTTCTTTTAAAACATTAATTTACAGACCCGGTTTACCTAAAGAACACGCCAAAGAAGTAAAAAGAACGTGGGAACTGAATGAAGACTACAGACCAATGGCTGTATCTGAAAACGGAACTTCATCCGGTGAAGTTGCTTTTGCAGGATTTGGTATATCTGCTCCGGAATTAAAATATGACGATTATGCAGATATTGATGCAAAAGATAAAATTGTAGTAGTTTTAACTAAAACTCCCGATGGCGAGGACGAAGATAAGTTTTCTCTGTATTCCGGAGTAAGATACAAAATATCAAATGCAAAAAAGCAGGGAGCGACAGGCATAATATTCGTAAGACCCGAAGGCGATTCGATGAATATATTTTTCCCCCTTTCGTATAAATATCTCGGAAAAAATACCGGGATGAATTGCATTCAGGCAAACAGACACAGTATTGACAAGTTTTTTCCGAAAAAGAAAAAACTCTTGACTATGGAGCAGGAAATAAGAAATACTCAGAAGCCTCAGAGCTTTATTCTTCCGGACGTAACCTGTGAATTTACAGTGGACCTTGAAGACAGAAATACAGTTACTTCAAATATTATAGGCTACTTACCCGGCACTAATCCTGATTATGCAGACAAGTACGTAATGATAGGGGCGCACTATGACCATCTCGGATATGGAGGTCCTTCATCCAGAAGTTCAGGAAAAAAAGCAAAAGTTCATTACGGTGCTGATGACAATGCATCCGGTGTAGCAGGCTTACTTGAGCTTGCATCAAGAATAGCCACAAACCCGCTTGAAACTCCTGTGTTTTTCATTGCATTTACTGCGGAGGAAATGGGAACTCTCGGCTCTATTCATTTCGTAGAAAGTGAATTACTCAAAAAAGAACAGATTATTACTCTGATAAATATGGATATGATTGGCAGATTGAATAAATCTGAAAAAACTCTAACGGTATTTGGTGCGAATACCAGTAAAAAATTCAACGAAATACTGCAGGATTTTGAAAGCGAAGATATTAAAGTAAAAATATCCGGGCAAAGTTTCGGCGCAAGCGACCATGCTCCTTTTTTGAGAGACAGCATACCTGCTTTGCACTTTTTCACAGGTATTCACGGTGATTATCATACGCCGAATGATACATGGCAAAAACTTAATTATACAGGGCAGGCTGAAGTAGTTGAACTTATTTATAATTTTGCTGATTATATTGCTCAGAACAACCGTCAAATTGCATTCAATACTGATGTGCTTACAAAAGAGGCTACTTCTGCAAGACAGCACGGCTATGCCAAAGTATGGTTCGGTATTGTACCTGCATTTGAAGAATCTGAACTTGGATTTAAAATAGCAGGGACAAGCCCCGGAAGTCCCGCACAGAAAGCCGGATTACAGAAAAACGACATAATTATCAGTATTGATGGAAAAGCTATTGCCAATATTTATGATTTTATGTATTCATACAGAGAAAATAATCCCGGAGATACATTGGCGGTAGAAGTGCTTCGGGGAGATGACCTTAAGAAACTTAATTTTGATGTAACATTAGCTCCACGCTCAAAATGAGAAAAAAGACTTATATTCTGAAAAACAAAGATAATTTTAATATCAGATTTGATATAAGGAAATCGGATAACTATTCCTCTGAAGTACCTTTATTTATATTTTTTCACGGATTTAAAGGTTATAAAGACTGGGGTTTCATACCTTATCTTGCCGAACAGATTTCTGTTACTTCAGCAATATCTTTAGTTCCTGATTTTTCACGAAACGGAATTGTAAAGACCGACCCGCCGATGTTTGATTCGGATATATTTGCAGGTCAGACGATTACTCAGTATTTGAATGATGCAGAAGATTTGATAAAAGATATTACTGATAAACCGAAAACTTATAATATTGATAAATTCTGGAATGGTGAGATTATACTTGGGGGGCATTCTCTCGGTGGTGCCATAGCTGCTATGACTGCATATAAATTCAGTGGAATAAAGAAATTATTCCTGATTGCAGCAATTTCAAAGATTCACAGAAATACTGAAAGGCAAAAAGAAGTATGGAAAAAAAGAGGTTATACAACAATT
This sequence comes from uncultured Hyphomicrobiales bacterium, assembly GCA_964542835.1. Classification (GTDB taxonomy): domain Bacteria; phylum Bacteroidota; class Ignavibacteria; order Kapaibacteriales; family UBA2268; genus CAZIXJ01. The sequence goes on along the minus strand of CAZIXJ010000169.1, from coordinate 1,431 downwards.
AAAATTGCATCCACCGGGCAGGAATTAAAACTGAATTATTCTTATATCAAAGATAAAGAGAATTACTCGAAAAATCAGATAGCTGAAGATTTGGGGAAATTCGAAGGTGATACTCTTGTAATTCATCCCGAAGAAGACCTTATCGTAAAGCCTGCTGAATCTGAGCAATTAAATAAATATGCAAAAAACAGTGAGTTACGTTTAATTAAAAAAGCAAATCATACATTTTTTGCAAATCATATAATGTCTAAACCGTCTGACTCACTGAAAGAAGTTTTTAATGAGTTAAATAATTTTGTAAATAAATGAAAAAAGCAATATCAGCAATATTACTTGTAGTTATGCTCGGAGGTTGCGAGTTGATAGTAATCGGCACTCCATCGCAGGGACCGAGAATCGTGGAAATTGACCAGAAAAGTTCGCTCGGTGCAGTTTACCTTTTCAAGACCGAACTGGACAGTAATAATATACCCGCAGCATCACAAATTCTAGCAAATCCTGAAGGCAGGTATTATCTTGCTTTTGAGAAATATGAAATGTATTATGATATTCACAGACTGCAAAGAATTTTAGATGATAAAAATATTACTAATGTTTTTATTGACAGCCTGTCCAACGACCGGAAAAAATATAAATTTGAATTTAACTATATTGAAACTATGGCTTTCACTACAAGAAGGATAAATGATGAATGGTACATCACAAATATCTCCGACTGGAATGAAATCACATCCAATCAAATAAAAATAATAAATAACAGGAATTAATTATGAAAACAATAACATTTATTCTTATACTGATGATTGCGATTTTTACCTTTTCCTGCGATGATTATTATAAGGAGCCGCAACCCATTGAATTTCAGAGCAATTATGATTCTTTAATGTTCAATCTGCAAATTCCGAATATATTGAAAGCAATCCAATACGAAATTGATGATTGGGATGAAGAAGAAAATTATATTACGGCATACAAATGGATTGATTATAATAACAATTCTGCAAAGCTCTACTTTGAAGTAACTTATAATGAAAAAATGATTCTGAATACATATATCAAATATCAGGACAAAAAATATTATATTGATAAAGAAAAGCATCCCGAAGCTATATCTGAAGAGTATATTGTAGATGTGGAGACGTTCATCGGAAGAGCAAAAGGCGGAAAATATCCGAACAGGCCATAATAGATACAGCGCCTGTATGCCCGATTGCTAAATGAAAATTAAAAAAATCATAATACTTCAAATTCATGATGTCCTGCACTCTCTATGGTGTAGGATATATGTATATAAAAGTTTTCAGCATCGAATTTCAAGTGTAATAAATTAGGCAATAGCATTTTATATTATATGCTTAACCGGAACCCCAAGGTAAAGAGGCTGTGTGAAAACGATGAATTATACACCAAAGTCACTCTGAACGAAGTGAA
>CAZIXJ010000168.1:0-6379 GCA_964542835.1 uncultured Hyphomicrobiales bacterium | reverse complement strand
ATGAATTATGAACAAATAAAAATATGAAAATCAAGAATATTAAAATATTAAATAATTATCGTTTAAATAGATTATAATTTTTTTTTGAGATATTTAAAATAAACGGGTTTAATTCGGATGAGAATAACCAAACAATATACTAACAGAGAGAGTCAGTCCCTCGATAAGTACCTTCAGGAAATAGGAAGGGTAGAACTTCTTCATGCTGAAGACGAAATTGATCTTGCCGTAAAAATCAAGAAAGGCGGTGTGGAAGGTACTTTAGCACTTGAAAGACTCGTAAAAGCAAATTTGAGATTTGTAGTATCAGTAGCAAAGCAATATCAGAATCAGGGGCTCTCACTCGGTGACTTAATTAATGAAGGTAATCTCGGATTAATTAAAGCAGCCAAAAGATTTGATGAAACAAGAGGTTTTAAATTTATTTCTTATGCTGTTTGGTGGATACGCCAATCAATTCTGCAGGCACTTGCAGAGCAATCAAGGATAGTAAGATTACCTCTTAACAGAGTAGGGGCTTTGAACAAAATTGGCAAGAAATTCAGTCAGCTTGAACAGGAATTTGAAAGAGAGCCAACTGCAGGAGAGTTAGCAGACCAGTTGAATATGACGATGAATGAAATTTCCGAGACGATTAAAATTTCAGGAAGGCACTTGTCGGTAGATGCACCATTTGTGCAGGGTGAAGACAACAGGCTTCTTGATGTATTGCCTAACGACCAGCAGCCGCCTCCGGATTCCGAATTAATTCAGGAATCGCTAAAGCTTGAAGTACAGCAGGTACTTACTACTCTTTCGCACAGAGAAGCTGAAGTGATAAAGTTGTTTTTCGGGCTGGATGGTAATACACTGACATTGGAAGAAATTGGTGAAAAGTTTAATCTTACAAGAGAAAGAGTAAGACAAATAAAAGAAAAAGCTATAAGAAGACTCAGACATGCTTCACGCTCCAAAGCGTTGAGGGCTTATCTGGGGTAGTATTTTTTTTTAATACATTAAGAATTTGAGCCTGATATTATCATATCAGGCTCTCTTTGTAAGAAAAATACTCTTCAAATGGCATAAAATTTGATATTAACTACCAGAGGATTATTATGGTAGAAATAAATGTAGAATATCTTGGTAACCTGCATTGCAGAGTTACACACGGACCTTCAGGGCAGTCATTTAAGACTGATGCCCCAGTAGATAATAATGGCAAAGGCGAATTTATATCTCCGACCGATCTCGCTGCTGCCTCAATCGGCTCCTGCATAGCTACTATTATGGGTATCAGGGCAAGAGATAATAATATCAATCTGGAAGGAATGAAAATAAATGTAACTAAAGAAATGCAGAACAAACCTTACAGAAGAATTAAAAGACTCAATGTAAATATTTTTTTTCCCGGAAAACTAAGTGATTTTGAGTTTAAATTATTATCAAAAGTAGTTGATATTTGCCCGGTTACAAAAAGTCTGAAAGAAGAAATTGAAGTTATTCCGAATTTTAGTTTCGGTGAAAAAGTATGAAAAAAATTATTTTCATTTTACTTGTTTATTTTTGTTATCAGTCATTTGCTGATGATAAATCTGATAATATACCTGAAGATGCAAGAAATAACTATGATATCGGGCTTGACTATTTCGTAAGGAGCATACTGGATTCCGCCATAGCAAATTTTGATAAGGCTATTGAAATATATCCCGAATATTCCAAAGCATATAATTACAGAGGCAACTCTTATTTCAAACTTGGTGAATATGAAAAAGCTTTGTCCGATTATAACAAATCACTTGAAATTGATGAAAACAGTGCCACAACATACAAGTTTCGGGGACAAACATACTCTAAACTAAATGATTTTGATAAAGCACTTGAAGATTTTTCCAAAGCTCTTGACATTAATCCTAATGATGCCAGTTTGTATTATAACAGAGCGGTATTTTTTGCTGAAAGCGGGCAAAATCAAAAAGCCGTTGATGATTACTCTACTGTTATCCAAATAGAACCTGATAATTTTAATGCTCTATATGGCAGAGCAAGCGTTTATTTTGAAAACAGACAATATCAGAATGCACTGGATGACCTAAACTATCTTCTTGGTGAAAAGACTGATTATTACAGAGCATATGAATTGAGAGGCGCAATTTATCAGACACTCGGAGATTACACAAATGCCATAAAAGATTATACAAAAGTAATCCAAAGCGATACTTCCAAAGTATCCATTATGTTTAACAGAGGCATTTGTTATCTTGAAAAAAAGATGTATATGAAATCTCTGAATGATTTCAAAAATGTACTGTCTCAAAAGCCTGATTATCAGCTTGCATACTATTATAAAGCATTTATTTATGATAATATAGGTAATGAAGATAAAGCACTTGATAATTATTCTGCTGCAATAGAGCTAAACCCAAAAGATTTTGATGCCATATCAAACAGGGCTACAATATTATACAGACATGAAAAGTATTCTGAAGCAATTGATGATTTTACCAAATTAATAAACAGGGGAGATGCCAAAGTATCTGACTATATAAACAGAGGCAATTCCTACCTTATGACAGGTAAATTCCGTAAAGCTATCGAGGATTATAATGTTGCCATTTCTAATAATCCGAAAAATCCTCAATATTATTTTAACAGAGGCAATGCCTATATTCAAATGAAAGAATATAAAAAGGCTATTGATGATTTGGAAAAGTTTTTATCGCTCGCAGAAAACAGCAGTGAAATGAAGAGTTATATCGAACAGGTAGAAAATCAAATAGAGAAAATGAAACGAATAATTAAGCAGGATAACTCATATAATGAAAATTAAACTTGCCCTGCATAATCAAATATTGATAGCTCTCTTATTAGGCACTCTTTTTGGTGCTGCATTCAGTATCAATCATAAAAAACTAAACCTCATAAATACAAAAAATGAAACGGAAACCGTTGAAAACTGGATAAAAGTAAAAATAGAAAACAAAAAATATCCTGAAATAAATAAGCAGTTCGATACAGAATTTCAGAATAGAATAATAAAATACTTTTCAAGATTATCTGGAAAGGAAAAAATTTCTTCTGATATTATATTCTACTTCTCTGATGACAGCCAAATAATTTTTAAAGATATAAAAAAACTAAAAAAAGATAAAACAATTGCTACTCAAATAAAGCCTCTCGGGACATTATTTATAAATCTTCTTTCATTTCTTGCTATACCACTTGTGTTGGCTTCTCTGATTACAGGTGCTGCAAGTCTGGAAACAATCAAAAAACTCGGCAGTATCGGAGGAAAAACTTTTGCTATTTATATTATCACTACTGCTATAGCCATTACTATCGGTTTGACCATTGCAAATTTATTAGAACCGGGAAACAGAATTCCCGAAAGTGATAAAATGCAGATGATGGGAGAACTGCAAGATGAAGAAGTAGATGTAGCAGAAGAACTCGAAGTGGATATTATTGATTTTTTTATTGGAATAGTGCCTAAAAATCCATTTGATGCAATTTCTAAAGGCAATATGATACAAATTGTATTTATTGCTGTGTTTTTTGGGATTACACTCACTTTAGTAGATAAAAAACTTTCCAAGCCAGTACTTGATTTTTTCACAGGAGTAAGTGAGACGATGATAAAAATGGTAGATATTGTAATGAAAATAGCACCTTATGGTGTATTTGCATTAATATCTGCCACAATTGCCGATTTTGGTTTTAATATTTTATCTACTTTACTATGGTATATTTTTGCCGTTGTTTTAGGATTATTAATTCAGACTATGCTCGTATATGCGGGTATTGTGAAATTTATCGGTCGTTCAAGTCTTGTTGATTACTTCAAAGGAATAAGAAATGCTCAGGCTATTGCATTCAGTACCAGTTCATCGGCAGCCACTCTTCCTGTTACGATTGATTGTGCCGAAAACAATCTCGGAGTTAGAAAAGAAGTAGCAGGCTTTGTATTACCGCTCGGTGCTACGATAAATATGGATGGTACCGCTCTTTATCAAGGCGTAGCTGCTGTATTTATAGCTCAGATTTACGGAATGGATTTGACTATTGCAGAGCAATTAACCGTTGTAATTACCGCAGTACTTGCTTCTATTGGCACTGCTCCTGTACCGGGAGTAGGGATTATAATGCTTGTGATTATTTTGCAGTCTGTAAATATTCCACCACAGGGAATAGCATTAATACTTGGAGTGGACAGAATTCTGGACATGATGAGAACTGTAACCAATGTTTCCGGAGATTCAGCAGTTGCAGTAGCAATAAACAAATTAACTGAAATCAAGAAAAAATCAACCTCCGGAATTTCCGAAGGTTGATTATTTTAAAAATAAAATTCAATATGTAATATTTATTGTTTAATAAATTTTCTGCTTATCTTGTCATTATCAGTTTCTGCTGAAATAATGTAAGTTCCTGCAGAAAGATGGCTTACATTCAATTCTTCATTAATTTCCGTAACAGAATTTCTTGTAAATGACATAACTTCTTTGCCGGTCATATCAATAATATTAATTTTGGCATCTGCAGATTTGTCAAATACAGTGAGAATATTGATTTTATCTGTTACAGGATTAGGATAAGATGTTAATAAAAGACTACCCTTCGAACTTACTTCAATATCATCTTCATTAAATTCTTTGAACATACCTGAGAATACTATTAATCTTACAGTTTTTGAGGCACAGCCGTCGCTGTCATATACTGTAAGGTAGTATCTGTTTATGCCCGGAATCGGATATTCATTTCCTTCACCATCTACTTCTTCGCCAAACTGATTTGTCCATACATAATCAATGTAAGGCTCTGTTCCGCCTGTTACAGAAATTATCTCATCATTAAGACTAATTGGTGTATTCATAGTATGGAAACGTAAAACTGGTACCTTTGCTTTAGGACCTTTTTTTACGTCAACTGTAATATTCTTGGAAACGACTTCTCCTGTAAATAAATCTTCCACTGTTACTGTATAAACTCGGTCAATTACAGGATCGAGCAAGACAGGATTATTAGAAAGAGGGTCACTTAAACCATATGAAGGAGTCCATTCGTATGTAAAAGCACCTGAGCCGCCGGTAACTGCATTGGAAATTGGTCTGTATTCACCGCATTGTGTATCGTCAGCTCCTATGGAAACAGGTGTATTCTTACATGTTTCCAGATCATCCAGTACAATATTCACAGGAGCCAATATACCAAAGAAGTTTTGAACTACTCTTAGAATATTTTCTCTTGTAGAAGGACACCCTTCATCTATGAGCTGTCCAATAGTAACAGTCGAATAAAAAATTGTGTTGCCGAAAGGATTAGTACCATAAGTCATTACAGTACCAAAATCTTCAATCTCCAGTAATGGCATAGCAAGTTGAGGATGTGGCACTACATAATCAAGTTCATAGGTGAAATACTGTTCCGAATCTTCAAATAACATTCCCTGCATAAAATAACTGTCCACACCTTTTACGTTCTCTACATTTGTATAAACTTCCGGGTTATAATTAATCTCCTGAAGTCCAAAAATTATCGGATTAAATTCAAAACCAACCGCATCAAAGTTTACGTGAGAAAAGAAATTATTGGATTCCATAAAAAGCTTTCCGTCAGAACCATTTGACTGCAGATATTCACTTATTTGAAACAGCATATTTAAAGCTTTTTCACCCCATCCGCTAATAGTAGGCATAAATCTATGTCCTACACTTACATAAATTGCATCAAAATTAGAAATATCAGGCAATATCTTGTCTGTAATTATTACGTTATATCCATTGTTTTTAAGATAATTGTAAACGAAACCACCACTGAATTCAGGGTGATTAATACCCGGATAATTTGAATTAGCATCATCATTGGAGGCCATAGAATCATCAGATTCTCCTAATAAAGGTTGCCATACTAATATACCACCATTATCCACAAGCATTTCAAATTTTAAAGTTTCTCCGGCAAGTATTGTACCGTCATCTGTAGTGAACTCCATTTCAAATTCTGCAAGCGAAGTAAACTCATCATCTGTTACCTCCAAGAGATAGTAAAAATCTTCTTGGCTGTCAGCACCAATAGGGGAATGGTATGTATCTTCGAGAATTGTAACATCCTCATTATTCGTACTTAAAGTAGCAGTAAGATTATCAGAACCTACAAAATTGTTGGAGTTAAAAACAGTTACTTTAAGCATGAACTCACCGCCTTCATAAAGATTGTGAGATTCAGTTATAGTTCCGTCTTCATTTTCATATCCGGCAATTTGTTCGACTGTTGATAAAATAAGCCCTTCTTCATTAACAGGTTCTTCAGTCAGAGCCTTAAAAGCATTTATTCTTCCTGTGCCAAGTTTATAATCAAATCCGGGATTGCTTTCTGAAATATCATCTGTAGTACCAAGCACTTT
>CAZIXJ010000167.1:0-6390 GCA_964542835.1 uncultured Hyphomicrobiales bacterium | reverse complement strand
ATTTCTTCCGATTATTGTGGCTTCCGTCTTATCTTCAATTCTTACGGGATTTGTATTTAGCAATTATTTTAAAAATACTGAGGAATTTTCAAATAATTCGATTGCAGGAAATTATGTAACCGAAAGTCTGCCTGAATTATCCAAGCCTGTTTTTGAAATTGATTATACAGAAAAAAAGCAAATGCCATTAATTCAGAACAATACAACACCTGAAAAAAATATGAAAATGAGTTCGCAGGATACAGATTATCAGAATAAAAAGGACATTAAATATATTTCCGAAAGCCTTGCTAACAGTGATATAGTAGAAAATATTGATGTTCGTTCTAACGGGGAACCCTTTGTTCAGGAAAGTAATATAAATGCAGATAATCAATATCAAACACTTGAAATAACAGATTTTAGCGAAAGGCTTCTTAATATCCTTGGCAATGTATCAATCGAATTTTCAGGAATTGATAATGTTTTTTTTGATGAACAAAACGTATTTTCTGCAAATATGAAGCCATTTATAAACAAGAATATAGGGATAAACTATAACATAAATGATTATCTGTTTGCCGGATTTTCATTCAGAGGTGAGAATTATTATCTTACTTATAACAGTATAGATGAAGATAACACAAGATATATCTACGAGCAGCAGCCGATATTATACTCTTATAATCTTTACGTGGGAGCTGAAACCAAGATATATCGTTATTTTGAACCATTTATCAAACTCACTGCCGGTGCTACCAAGATAGGACCCGTAGCAAGAGCAGATGCGGGATTGGGCATAAATATTACCAACAATATTCAGTTATTCGGCGGAGTGGGCTATGATGCAATATTTTTCAGGCATCAGCAAAATGAATTCGACTCAAGAAAATGGAACGTAAACTACGGAATAAAATACAATTTTTAAATTTTTTTTAAAAGGGAATTAATTATGAAAAACACAATTCTATCAGCACTAACAATTTTAGCATACTTCTTCGCTGTATCATGCGAGGATGCGGTGAACAGTGATGATAATCTGTATATTAATAAGAACTATTTGATTGTTAGTTTAATTGATAAGGAAACAGGAGAAAAATTCGATGCAGAAAATCTCTATTGCTCGTTACATTATGCTTTAATCCGGTCTGATACAAATTTATCAACTACAAATTTCAATTTTCCAAATCCTTTCAATGACTATACACTAATCCCTGTAGAAATTACCACTCTTCAAAATGATTCCACTTTGATTACAATTGAAGATTTGAATGATAATGTAATTGATACGGTTGTAAATAGTAAACTATCGGTTGGAAAAAATGTTTTTGAATACAAAGCGGAAGAGATGAAGGAAGGAGTTTATCTTATAAAAATCAAGTCTGATAATAAAGTTGATATTATGAAAGCTGCCTTTATTGATGATTATGAATTTATAAATGACACCACAAGAATATCAATAAAACCAATTGCTACCGGCTATTTCAATTCTAAATCAGAAGCAGGGGTTGACTTATTTTCAAATAAAAATTTAGGAAACAGCTTTCTACACACTCTTCCTACACGCCAATATTTGGGTACTGTAAAATTTCTTAATGGTGCATATATAAGAATTGCTAACAAAAATACAAATGAACTAATATATGAACATATTTTTGAGTTAGATTCATTAGATAGCAATATATTAACAATTGAATTGGAGAAATAATTATGAAACATACAATAATATCAGCACTAACTATTATAGCTTACTTCTTCGCTGTATCATGCGAGGATGTAATTAATAGTGATGAGAATTTGTATAAAAAGCCCCATAAAAAAGGTTCAGAGTTTAATTATAAATTGTGTTATTCAAGAATTAAACAAGGCTATCAAATAGTAAAATATGATATTATTAAAGAAGAAAGAGAAATTTGGAAAGAGAATGCTCAATTTCTGAATAAAAGCATTGACAATAAACTACTTTATTATACTATTAGTGAAGAACGAACTAAATTCAAATACCATATTTATGATTTTAGCCGAAAAAATGAAACAGTGCTTTTCAACGGAGATTTTGTTCAAAAGTATTATAGATTAATAAAAAATGACAGGCTAATAGAAAGTAGTGCGTTTTTGTTTAAAAATAATACCAATCTTGCAATTTTTGCTACATTTGATTTGACGGGAAATGCAAAACATGTAAATATGGGTGTTGGATTGAATCTTCTTCGACTTTCTCCAAACACTGAATACTTTGCTGCCTGGAATGAGTATTACCAAAAACCATTTATTTATACTTCGAAATTACAAAGCGTCAATAATGCTATGAAAGAAAAAACCTATCCTTTTGAGTGGATTAGTGAAGAAGAAGTTTTATGTTTTAATTATGATGCTTTTTCGAGCGGAAGCAACAGAGACTATTCAATTACAAAGTATAATATTAATTCACAGGATACTGATACTATAATTGCTTCGGATGAAATTAAAGTTTCATTTCCAATACTTTCTCCTGATAAACAAAAGATTGCTGTTACTATTTATCCTGATGGCATTGGAATAATGAATTTGGATGGGACTAACTTTGAGATTTTAAGAGAACCTGGCATCATTGGTATGTGGGATACTAAATTATCAATGAATGAATGGTCACCTGATGGAAAATACATTCTTCTCAGAAAATATTACGGTAGTGCATCATCAAATACTTACATTACCGGACTGGAAGTCATCAATGTAGAAACCGGAGAGATTCAAGTAATTGAAAAATATAATTTTGTTACAGGTGCTACTTGGATAAAGGAATAAATTTAATTATTAATTTTAACACTGGAGATATTTATGAAAAAATTATTCTTAATAATTGCATCTTTTATGATGATGCTTGTAGGTTGTGGCGAAAATTCAACTTCTCCTGTGGTTTCGAAAGGTGAATATGAATTTTCATATTATGATGTTACTGAAAAAGTGCTTTATGGTGAAGGAGGGCAGGAAATCCCGGAATCAGAATGGTCCCTTGATTTTCAGAATTCATTTGGTTATTTCATTGATTATATTGATTATAATTTTAGTTTTAATCTTACTATCAGCGATAATAATTATCTTGAGATTGAGCATGGCGGATATAAAGCCGGCACACCATATAAAATGAAAGGAGATATTATCACCTATCAAGGTTGGGATGAAGATAATAACAAAATAGAAATTAAATTTGCCAGAAGAATAGATGAGAACACACTTGAATTTGAATGCTGTAAGTTCCATCGAATGCAGGGAGATTATGGAGTCAGTTTCCATCACGGAGAAGAAATTGACGAATATGATGAATTATATGAAGAATATAATCTGTCAGATAAAAATGCTATTGAAAAAGATGAATACATAGCAGTATTTTTTGCAAAAATTTATTTTAAAAAAACAGGAGAATAAAAAATGTTGCGACAATTAGCAATACTATCGTTTTTAGCTTTATTCCTTTTTTCGTGTGGCGAAGATAATTCAAATAATCCCAAAATTGATGAAGATATGTATTATTTTTCATCAATAGCCGAAGAAATTGTAGAAGTTTATACTGAAAAAGGTGCAGAATATCCTAAATCAGAATGGGAAGATGAATTAGTTGAAGTTTACAATGAGTTTCAGGAACAAACAGAAATATCTAAAAAAATCTCATATAAACTTACAGATTCCGTACTTACTGCATATGCTGAAGATAAATATCAGGAAATGCCAATTTTAATGAAAGGGGACACAATTATGGTTCCATTGAGTGAATATGGAGGTGAATATTACGGTATGAATCTTGCATTAAAAATTGATGGGAACACTATTGAATTTAGAGAATTTTATGTTTGGAAAGAAATTAATAACAATAGTATTACTGTAAAAAATATGATATCTAATCAATCTGAAGAAATTGATGAATTAAGAAATAGAGCAAAAGAATTAAAGGAATATCAATCTATTGGCATATTTTACAGAAGATTACACTATAGAAAATTAGAGGAATAAATCTCATGAAAAACACTATTCTATCAGCTCTAACTATTTTAGCTTACTTCTTCGCTGTATCCTGCGAGGATGCTGTTAATAGTGATGAGAATCTGTATATCAATGGAGATGAATGTTTGGCATTAATTCAAAATTTTTTAGGCTCAAAAATATTTTTTTTATTTCACAAAAAAAATATTTTGCAGTTTTATAGAAATACATTATATTTGTAATCTGATTTCAGCTATTAACAGTTGAAATAAGGAGAGGTGGCAGAGTGGCTGAATGCACCGGTTTGCTAAACCGACGTAGTGGTAACAACCGCTACCGAGGGTTCGAATCCCTCCCTCTCCGCATCAGTAGAAGCCTTCGAGCAATCGAGGGCTTTTTTTTATACAATAGTATTTAAAAAAAATGGCTTTTTATACTTACATATTACAAAGTGAAATGAATCAGCAATTTTATATCGGACAAACTCAGGATATAGAAAAGAGGTTGTTTCGGCATAATGCAGGTTCTGTTCCTTCCACTAAAAGATACAGACCTTGGAAGTTAGTTTATTACAAGGAATTTAATTCAAGGACTGATGCTATAAAATTTGAAAATAAACTGAAAAATCTAAAATCTCATAAATATATTGAAGAGTATCTGCTGAATGCATCCCGATTGTAAATCGGGACGTAGTGGTAACAACCGCTACCGTCCCGAACTCGTTCGGGACCCTCTCCGCATCAGTAGAAGCCTTCGAGCAATCGAGGGCTTTTTTTTATACAATAGTATTTAAAAAAAATGGCTTTTTATACTTACATATTACAAAGTGAAATGAATCAGCAATTTTATATCGGACAAACTCAGGATATAGAAAAGAGGTTGTTTCGGCATAATGCAGGTTCTGTTCCTTCCACTAAAAGATACAGACCTTGGAAGTTAGTTTATTACAAGGAATTTAATTCAAGGACTGATGCTATAAAATTTGAAAATAAACTGAAAAATCTAAAATCTCATAAATATATTGAAGAGTATCTGCTGAATGCATCCCGATTGTAAATCGGGACGTAGTGGTAACAACCGCTACCGTCCCGAACTCGTTCGGGACCCTCTCCGCAAGGGCTATTTGTAAGTATTCGCATAATAAGCAACTTACATATTTTCATAAAATATAACGCTGCTGATAGCGTAATAAAACTTATGAAATATCTATTAATATTTATCCTAATTGTAATCGTTAATGTTTCTTATTCTCAAGAGCAAAGAATATTATCTTTTGATTTGGAAACAGGAGCAGTAGATACATTACCCGTCCCTGAATTTGATGAGTCAATTAAAAGTGAGCATACACAATTCAACACAGCAATAATTGACAGTAATTTCTGTATGCTTGATAATATGCCACCAAATGAACATCTTTTTCCTGAAACAAAATTTACAATAAAAAGACCTGCTTCTGATGACTTCAACATCAACTGTTTCCCCATAAGAACAAGTATTAAACTTTTTAAGTTTGAAAATGGTAACTTAAATGATTTGTGTTCTGGAATTATGATAAGTAGAAAGCACGTACTTACAGCTGCACATTGCGTTTCGGTTTTTTATGAAAATAAATTGAGAAACGATTCTGTTTTTGCCTGCCCTGCATATGACAAAGGAAACTTTAATGATAATTTCGAATGCAGTTGGGTGAAAAAAGTATTCTTTTTTGAAGATTGGAATTTTGGAAAAACAGATATAGCGATTTTAGAACTGGACATTCCAATAGGTGAAAAAACAGGATGGATAAGCATTGGTTTCGATGAAAACAATGATTCAATTCTGAATGGAATTTTTTATAAATTTTCGTATCCTGCTGAATCTGATAGTACTCTTGACCCTAATTATTATAATGGCGATACGCTATATTATAACTATGGATTAGTTGACTTTGCTGGTAAAGATGAATTTCGGATTTTTTATACCAACGGCATGAGAGGTGAGAGCGGAAGTTCTTTGATTAAAGTATTAAACCGGGAATATTACATTTCATATGGGGTTTTGGTTTTCTCTTCCTCATTAAGGCATATAAGAATATCTAACTATAAGTATTTTACTTTTAAATCAATTATTAAAAATGATATTGAGATGGGCGTTACAAAAGATAATAAAAAAAACAATATTGCAGTCTATCCAAATCCTACGAATGATTATTTAAATATCGTCAGTTCTGATAGTTTTAACATCAATAAAATTGATTTATATGGAATTGACGGAAGAAAATATCTTGCTAAAAATTTTGTTGGGAATAAATTTTATTTAGATTTATCAGAAATTCCGGCAGGAAGATATTTTTTGATAGCTTATTCAGGTGATAATAAAATAATAAAAAAAGTTATTAAGTATTAATTGAATGAATGTTTTTGGCTGTCCGATAAATTTTTTCTCTATTTAATAAATTTAATACCTGACTTA
>CAZIXJ010000166.1:0-6401 GCA_964542835.1 uncultured Hyphomicrobiales bacterium | reverse complement strand
AACAATTCTTTTTTTTAACTTCAATTCATTTCAAATATAATAATATTTATATCATTTTCCAAATTTTTTTATATATAAGTTTTACCCAAATCGGAGTTGTGATAGTCGAAGTGCCTTTTATACTGTCTCGGTACTTCGATAAGCTCGGTATAAATGGTTGTGTTTCAGTGATGAGAAAACTCAATGCCAATAATTATTCCATACTTCATATCCACATACGGTTATAGAAAAACTAAATTAATAAAAATACTATTCATAAATTTTCTATTGATAAAAAAATACTTAATTTTGTAAATAGTATTATTAAATACTTGATTAGTTTATATTTCTGCTAATTTAGAAAATTAGCGTCAGAAAGAAATAAAATTGTAATGTTTTTAAAAACAAATAACCGGGATATTTAGATGAACATTTTTGTGCTAAACTGCGGTAGCTCTTCGATTAAATTTCAAATAATCGAAACAGACCTTGATATGATTGAAAAGCATGCTGACAGACAGCTTGCAAAAGGCTTGATAGAGAGAATAGGAAGCCAGGCTCTTATTTCTTTAAAAGTATGTGATGAACCTACAAAAAAATCTGCTGTGGCATTAAGAGATCATAAAGCAGCGATAAATTATATTATTAACTGGATTACTTCAGATGAAGTTAGTATTCCGGGCATTCAGTCTTTGGAAGATATTCATGCTATTGGTCACAGAGTAGCTCACGGTGGCGAACATTTCAAACACTCCACACGTATTGACAAATCTGTAATTGAAGGAATTGAAGATATTATTGACCTTGCACCGCTGCATAATCCGCATAATCTCAAAGGTATTTATGCTGCAAGAGACGTATTCGGTCCTAGCGTTCCTCAGGTGGCAGTATTCGATACTTCTTTCCACTATACTATTCCTGAAGAAACTTATCTTTATGCAATTCCGTATCAATACTACAGAAGATACAAAATCAGAAGATACGGTTTCCACGGTACTTCTCACCGCTATATTGCTTACAGATACAGAGCATTAACGAACAAGACAAGAGAAGAAACCAATATCATTACTCTTCATCTCGGCAACGGTGCTTCTGCCTGCGCCATCAGTGAAGGAAAATCCGTAGATACTTCTATGGGCTTCACGCCTCTGGAAGGGCTTGTAATGGGTACAAGAAGCGGTGATATTGACCCCGCAGTAGTGGAATTCCTGCATCACAAAGAAGGCGCTACTATTGATGAGATTTTCAATGTATTAAATAAGCGCTCAGGTATTCTCGGTATTTCAGGTTTGACTAACGATATGAGAGACCTGGAAGAAGAAGAAGCAGAACACAACGACAGAAGAGCTTCTCTTGCTATTAATATGTTTGCACAAAGAGTGAAGAAATATATCGGCGGATATATGGCACAGATGGATAAAACCGATGCGGTATGCTTTACTGCCGGTATTGGTGAAAACTCTCCAACTATAAGAAAAAGAATTTGTGACGGACTTGAAAATCTTGGAATAAAACTTGATGATGAAAAAAATATGAAAGCTCCGAGAGGAGAGGAAGCACTCATAAGCCACAAAGACAGCAAAGTGAAAGTTTACATTATACCTACAAATGAAGAGTTGGTACTTGCACGTGATACGTGCCGTGTTGTTTTACATGCACCTGTAATATAAGGAGTTATGAATATGAATACTAATCCTTTTATTTCGAATGTAAGAAATGATGCTAAAAAAGTATTTAAAACAGTTGCATTTCCTGATGGCGAAGATATCAGGTCTATCGAGGCTTCTGTCTTTTTGAATAAAGACAATATCGCAAAACCTGTTTTAATCGGTTCTGTAGAAAAAATTGAAGCTCTTGCAAAGGAAAATAATTTTGATTTGCATAATATTGAGATTATCGAACCTGCCAAATCAGATTATATCGAAGAGTTTGCCAAATTGCTCTTTGAGAAAAGAAAACACAAAGGGATGACTATTGAAAAAGCTACCGAAACCGTAAAAGATAATCTGTATTTCGGCGGGCTAATGTTGGAAACAGGCAAAGTGGATGTAGTAGTGGGCGGTAATTTATCATCTACGGGTGATGTAATGCGTGCTGCTATTCATACAGTCGGTGTAGCGGAAGGCATATCCATAGTAAGCAGTTTCTTTATTATGACTTTTCCGGATAAACTTTACTGCTTCGGTGACTGCGCCGTAAATCCCAATCCTGATGAAAAGCAACTAGCAGATATTGCAATTACTTCTGCTAAAAACTTTCAGGCAATTACGGGAGAATCTCCAAAAGTGGCAATGCTTTCATTTTCAACAAATGGTTCGGCTCAGCACGAGTTGGTAGAAAAAGTACAAAATGCAACCAAAATTGTAAAAGAAAAAGCGCCTGAAATACCTGCTGACGGCGAAATGCAGCTTGATGCCGCTATTATCCCTGCTATCGGTGAAAAGAAATTCCCCGGCTCTGAAGTTGCCGGTAAAGCTAACGTATTGATATTCCCGGATTTGAATGCAGGAAATATCGGTTATAAACTAACTCAAAGATTAGCCGGTGCAGAAGCTGTAGGTCCTGTTGTACAGGGACTTAAAAAGCCTTATTGCGACTTATCAAGGGGCTGCTCTGCCGATGATATGATAAACGTAGCGGCTATCTGCAGTTTGATGGCATAAACTTTTTTTTTATATACTTAATTCCTTCCCGATTTAACAGAGTCGGGAGGGAATATTTTTTATTGTTTGTTGAGAATTTTTTTTGTATATTTATGAAGTTCATACTTGCATTTTCAATAATAGTAGGACTCATTTATGAAACACACACACTTGTTAGTTGTATTAATGATTTGCAGTGTTTTTAGTGCATATGCTCAGATTATTTACAACAAAGCTATGCCTAATTCAAATGGCATTATCGAATTAGCTCCTCAGGAAAGCATTCCTGCTGTTGAATTTCCTGTAAATGAGGATGGAAATTATTCTGATTATGAATTGAACTACGATGTAAAAGACAATGCAATTACTGAAAAGCATAACAACAAATTAATTACTCGGATTAAATTTGATGTTGATGCTCTTACACTTGGTGAAATATCTTTGTATTTTAAAGATGTTGTACTTAATAACAATGCTCACTGTTATGTTTATACGAATGATTACTCTATTGTGGCGGGACCTATTTATAAGAAGTCAATTCACAATGATTTGAATATTGTAAAAATTCCTGCAAAACAACTTATCCTGGAAGTTATTTCAGAAAATACTGATGATTTTGAAATTATATTCAATGGCATTTCTTACCAAAGTGCCGTTAAAACAAATAATAAAAAAGCATCTAAATACAATTTTCAAAGTGCTTTGGACTCCTGCCATACTTGTCAGGACGGTATTGTAAATCATGCTGATATTGTTACTGCAGCCACTGATTGTAGTTGGTTGGGAAGTGGATTTGATAATGAGATATTTACATTCAATAATTTGCACTCAATTAATGATAATCAATATCAATACAATGCCTCCAGAGCATCATGTGTTATTATGTTTCTTGATACAAATGAAGGACTAAGTTATACTGAATCAAACGGAACTTTAATGAACTTTCCTTATGCAGATTGTATTAATAATGATGAATGTGGTGAATCTTTTATATTTACTGCTTCTCATGTTATTGATACAATTATAAAAAGTACGATTAGCAACGATTATTCATTTCTAAATAAAATTCTTATCAGATTTAATTGGCATCATAAATATGGTACTCCTTGGCACTTAGAAAATGTTGATTGTAGTGCAAACCCTGCAAATTTCCAAAAATGGAGAGAAACTATTGATTTTGGTGATGTAATTGATTATTGTGGAGCAAGAGTTTTTGCTTTTGTTCCAAATACTATCGGATTTGATTTGGCAATATTAAAGCTCACTCAAAAACCATTTTATAAAGAATTGCATTTAGGATGGTCGTTACAGAAATACTTCGATGTATTAGATGAAGTATCTGAGCCAAAATCTTCTATGTTTCCTGCAGAAAACAGTAATGACTATTTAGGTATTGGGCGGAGAAGTTTAAAACCAACCTCAGTTTTAGATAATTACAATGTATATTTCGACAATTATTATAATTATTATAATAATAGTTATAGTTTGTTGAATACCATTTATTTACATTATTCTGATACTACTAAGGACCCTACTACTCACCCAACAGGTTATTCCGGTAGTCAGCTTACTATTCCTGACTATTATGATACTAATCAAAGAATTGCTTTAGGACTATTAGCTTCTACATGGATTAAGTCAGATTATTCAGGATATTATTTACTGGGAGGTGTTTATTCAAGAATATTTAATTATCAACCAATGAAGTTTTATGATTCTTGTTATTATCATCCGAATGACCCCAATAGAAAAATAATTGATTTTTTTAATGACAAAAACTTAACACTTTCTGAACATGTATATACTCATTCATTTAATTCTCATACTGATACCGCATCCTGCTACTATATGCCTTCCCTCGAAAATAAGGAAAGATGTCCGAGTACGTTAGGATATGATCCGGTTAACGATACGAATACATACCCTTGCTTGTTTGAAATTCGTGATTATATTAATTACGATTCTGTGACGAAGTGTTTTTATATCAGTCAAATTCCTGGCACAATGTTTCCTGAAGGGCGTATTCCATACGGATATAGGATTTATTATAATACGGGAGACCAAAGTACGATTGCATTTGAAACTTTTGCTGATGCTAATCAAATTAATCTGCCGGCTGACACTTTTTGTTTAGACCTGTGCGATATGCTTTATTATAAGTCACTCGGGATGGATTCATTATCCATTGCAATGGATTTTTATGATGCTGACGGCAGAATGTATAATAATGTAGGATGTGACAGTATTGTATTCAATCTTCCTTTCCCTTCTATGTGCAGTTTGTTTGATGTATCTGTACAGAAGTATGATAGTGCAGGCTCTTGTTGTAAGTACATCATCACTCTCGATATTGAAGATTGCGATGATTACAACACGGCTATAGAAGCTCTTTGCGATAGTATCGGATTTAGAACTTCTGATGATGAAACAACTTATGCAATTAAAGATATGGAAGGTTTTTTCCCTAATTACGGCGAAGGTTATATCACTATTGATTTTGTGAAATGTTATTCCGAAGAAGATACTGCTGCTACATTTTGGTTTACTTTCCCTGAAAATGACACGACCTGCCAAACAGCCCCTCTTACGTTAGAGAAATGTGATTGTGGATGCCCTGACTCACAAGAAATGGCGAGTTGGGTTTCACTTACATATGAAGATGGTGAGGAAGGCTCTTATTGTGGTGAGGGATATTGCGAAGTGTCCGGAATTATTGATGTTCCTTATGACTCATATTGTTTTGATTGGGTAAGGTTAGACAGTAATATTGTTGGACAGCTATCGGAAGAGGAAAGATTGGAATTCTTAGAATGTATTCCTAAAGGTGAAGAAAGAGAATTTGAGTTTACGTTTACTTCCAATCTGTTATATGAAGATGCTTGCAGCTTTACGATGCATGTAAGTTGTGAACTTGAAGAACTCCCTGAGCCTTGTACTCCTGACTGTATTGAAGCCGAATGGGAATACGGTACTACTACTGTACCACTCGAAAACTGCCCTGAATGCGTAATTGAAGCAGATATTATGTGGAGAGAAAACACATGTTACAATCCTGCATTACAGGAAATTCAGGTACTGAAATTTGAAGCAATTCCTACAGGCTCAGATACTCTTGCATGCTATAATTGTGGAATAGCTGTTGATCAGATTTATAAAGAAATTCTTAAAAAAGCTATTTATGAAAATGAAATGGGATTTGAACCTCAGAATTTCGGTCAATGTGATACTACGTGGAGAGTAGTTCAATCTTCCTGCTGGGCTGAATTTAATCCGACTTATGCTCCGCCCGGAACAATATTATATTCACCTTGCGACAGCACAGAGTGCTGCTCTATTGGGCTTAAGGTTTGTAGATATGGGCCAACTGATCCTCATATAACTATTGAGACTCTCGGTTTAGTATCTGGAATGGATAGTTGCACAAATCTCATAAAATATGTTTGGACAGGTGGATTCATTTACGGGCTTAATCCTGATGGTTCTATGTCTGCTACAAAAGTGTATGTCTCCTACCCTTGTTCGGACAGATGCTCATGGCTTTATTCATTAAATGATACATATTTCCCTAAATTAAATTATTTCAACTTCGAATCTGAAAATATTTTACTGAATAAGGATATTTCTCTGAGAATAATTAACAATTCAGATTATATGACATTGGAGGTATCATCAGAGATAGAATCTAATGATTTTGGATTTGTCATTTCCAATTTGCAGGGACAAAGTATATTTGATAAAAAATATAATTTATCAGAAGGTAAAAATAATTATTATATTAAT
>CAZIXJ010000165.1:350-6428 GCA_964542835.1 uncultured Hyphomicrobiales bacterium | reverse complement strand
GCAATCGTCGGGCCATGTGCTGGTGGTGCAGTATATTCTCCTGCTCTTACTGATCTTACTATAATGTCAAAAGAAACAAGCTATATGTTCGTAACCGGACCAAAAGTGGTGAAATCAGTAACAAATGAAGTGGTAACTACTGAAGAACTTGGCGGAGCTATGGTTCATGCTACAAAATCAGGCGTTACTCATTTTGTATCTGAAAATGAAGAAGAAGGGATATTACTTCTTAGGAAGATTATGAGTTATTTTCCTCAGAATAATCTTGAAGATCCGCCACTTTATAATTGTGAGGACCCAATTGACAGATTGGATGACACATTAAATGAACTTGTACCTGAAAACCCTAATAAACCGTATAATGTAAAAGATGTAATTCATTCTATTGCAGATGATGAAGAATTTCTTGAAGTTCACAGATATTATGCACAAAATATCGTAGTAGGATTTGCAAAATTTAACGGAAGACCCGTTGGCATCGTTGCAAACCAGCCAAATTATCTTGCCGGTGTGCTTGATATCAACGCTTCCAGAAAAGCAGCAAGATTCGTAAGAATGTGTGATGCATTTAATATTCCACTTCTTACACTTGTAGATGTTCCGGGATTTTTGCCGGGTACGGGGCAGGAATACAACGGTATTATCATACACGGTGCAAAACTCTTGTTTGCATTTGGAGAAGCAACAGTACCAAAAGTAACAGTTATATTAAGAAAGGCATATGGTGGTGCTTATGATGTAATGTCATCAAAGCATTTGAGAGGAGATTTGAATTATTCATGGCCAAATGCTGAGATAGCCGTTATGGGACCAAAAGGTGCCATAGAAGTGCTTATGTCTCGTGAATTGAGTGATATTGAAGACCAAAAACAAAAAGTGGAATTCATAAAACTTAAAGAAGAAGAATACAGGGAAAAATTTGCTAATCCTTATGTAGCTGCTAAATATGGATATATTGATGATGTAATCGAGCCGAGAAATACACGATTCAGAGTAATCAGAGCTTTTGAAATGCTTGCCACCAAAAAAGATCAGAATCCACCGAAAAAACATTGTAATATTCCATTATAAAAAGGTAGAAAAATGTTAATAAAAATTATTTTTTTCATAATAACATTCTTTAATTTTACTGCAATGTATGCCGACAGCGGCGGACAAAACGGTGAGTCGCTTACATTTGACCTTTCTCTGGCATTTAAAGAATTTCCGATTATTCTTTCTATTACAGGTTATGTTGTAGTATTTTCAGCACTGTTAGTATTGCTCACTTTTGTATATATTACTTCGAAAATACTCACCCGTAAGCAAAGAAAACGCCTGAGAGAAGAAAATAAGGAATGTTCTGAAGAAAAAGACTTAAATATACCGGGCGATGTAAATGCTGCTATTGCTATGGCACTTCATTTGCATTTTGAAGAAATTCACGATGATGAAGACACGGTACTTACTATCCTTAATCAGAAAAAAGCATATAAGCCATGGAGTTCTAAATTATATAGTATGACTCAACAACCTGTAAAACAAATTCGGACTAGGTAATTATGAAAAAATTCAAATTTAAAATTCGCGGTAATTCATACGATGTTGAAATTCAGAAGTTTGAAGATAACATCGCTGACATAGAAGTAAATGGAACAAATTATCAAATTGAAGTAGAAAAAGAAATCAAGACTACCAAAACACCAAGACTTGTAAGACCTCAGGCTACTGCTTCTTCTGACAGCACTAAAACTGAGAAAACAAGAAAGCCTACTGAAAGCAAAGGCGGAGGCGACGTAAAAGCGCCACTTCCGGGTACTATACTTGAGCTTAAGAAAAAGGTAGGAGATGAGGTGAAAATCGGTGATACTCTGCTTATTATGGAAGCTATGAAAATGGAAAATGATATTAATGCAGACAAAGGTGGAGTAATTTCTGAAATTAAAGTTAATAATGGTGACTCAGTACTCGAAGGAGACGTTCTGGTAGTCATAGGAGGCAAGTAATTATGGATGGTATAACTCAATTTATAGAGTTTTCCGGGTTTTATAATTTAACGATAGGACATATGGTAATGATTCTTGTCGGATTGTTCTTTATTACTCTTGCTATTACTAAAGAATACGAACCATTACTTCTTGTACCGATTGGCTTCGGTATTTTGCTCGGAAATATTCCTTTTATGGAAAATGTAGGTATGCAGCTTGGAATTTATGAAGATGGCAGTGTGCTTAATTATTTGTATTATGGCGTGGTAAAAGGTATTTATCCTCCACTGATATTCCTTGGAATTGGGGCGCTTACAGATTTCTCGGCACTGCTTTCCAATCCGAGACTAATGTTGCTCGGGGCAGCAGCACAGGTAGGTATTTTCCTTACTTTCCTTGCTGCTCTTGCTCTCGGATTTGATATGAATCAAGCTGCTGCTATTGGTATTATTGGTGGAGCTGATGGTCCTACGGCTATTTTTATATCTTCCAAATTAGCACCTGAACTTTTGGGAGCAATTGCAATTGCAGCTTATTCTTATATGGCTCTGGTACCTGTAATTCAGCCACCTGTTATCAAATTACTTACAAGCAAGAAAGAAAGACAGATAAAAATGAAACCACCTCGTTCTGTTTCTAAAGTAGAAAAAATCATCTTCCCAATCGGAGGTATGTTACTTACTTTATTTATATCTCCGGGAGCGTTACCGCTACTTGGAATGCTTTTCTTCGGTAATTTGCTGAAAGAATCGGGTGTTACAAGAAGACTCGCTGAAGCAGCGGGCAAGCCACTCATTGATATTGTAACGATTTTGCTGGGGCTTACAGTAGGTGCTTCTACGCAGGCTACCACATTTCTTACATTTGAATCTGTGCTTATTTTCGTACTCGGTGCTATATCATTTATGATTGCAACCGCAGGTGGTCTAATATTTGCTAAAGTGATGAATTTATTCCTAAACGATGAAAACAAATTAAATCCTATGATTGGTGCTGCCGGAGTATCTGCCGTACCTGATTCGGCGAGAGTAATTCATCATATGGGGCTTCACGAAGATAAATCAAATTACCTGCTTATGCACGCTATGGCACCTAACGTATCAGGTGTAATCGGTTCGGCTGTTGCTGCGGGTATATTATTGAGTTTCCTTATGGGTGCTTAATATTTCGTTAAATATTATTATTAAAGAGGTTGTCTTGATAAGGCAACCTTTTTTTGTTTAGGCGATGAATGGAAATTATTATTAATACTAAATCGCCATCAAGATTAGCAGTATATTGCGGGTAAAACACTCGTCCACGACTGTTTGTTTCAGGTGAGGAGGCCTGATACTAAGTTGCTTTCAAAGAAACAACTCATCAAACTTTTTAAATCTGTATCCTTTTTAATTGCCCCGAGTTTTTAACTCGGGGTGTGTATTGAGTTGCTATTAAAGGCTTTAGCCAAACAAAACCACGACTTAAAAGTCGTGGCAATTGATTGTGGGCAAAAATACTAAACCTCTTCAGCAGAGTATTGTAATCCTTTTATAAATTGCTCGTATGATAGCATCTTAGTATGAAATACCGTTTTGTTTAATTATATTTTTGGCAGGGATTTGGTCTAACAATGAAAATAATAATATTTTTTATCATTTAAAAATTATCAAGTAATATAATTTGTTTTTCTTCGTATATGTAATAAATTGTAAAATATTGTAATAATTATGATGACAACTTATCAAATGAACTCAAATGAACTCAATTATGATTTTATTGATGAAATAAAAAAAAAGTTTCGTGATAAAACCATAATTATTGATGTTTATCAAAATGATGAATCTGATACTAAAATTGAAAAAATCACAAAACCGGGAATTATTAGAAGAATAAAGGATATAGAACAAAATATTAATATTATTACACCGGACATTTCATTTAAATGAGAATAGTAAGTCTTCATACCAAAGCATTTGATGAATATCTTGATTGGAATAAGATAGATAGTTTTATCTTCAAAAGAATTAACACACTCATTAAAGCAATATTAAGAGAGCCATTTACAGGTATCGGAAAACCTGAACCCCTTAAATATAATAATTATAAATTTTGGTCAAGACGTATATCTAAAGAGCATAGATTAATATACAGGGTTTTTGATGATAAAATCTTAATAACATCCTGTAAAGGTCACTATCAATAATTAAAAACAGCTCAATTTTCCTCATCAAGAATTTTTGATATATCTGTAATTTTCTGTTCGGCTTCATCGAGGTATTTTCTTGTTTCTTTTGATATTTTTACTCCTTCTTCATAAAGTTTTATCATTTCATTAAGTGAAACCTCCGAATTATCGAGTATTTTTACGATTTCTTCCAATCTTTCAAGTTTTTTTTCAAATTCAAATTTCTTTGCCATTCTTTATCTTCTCCTAAAATAATGATTGTGGTAAAATGTTTGTGATTTTTGCTGCTGCATTTTCATTTTTTCTGACTATTTCCACTTTTTTATATTTTGAAAGGCTTTCATCATTGTTTAAGTATTTATCTCCAACTCTAATCAGAGCGTAGCCTTTATTGAACGGTGCTTCGGGATTCAGTGACATCAAATGTGATGAAAGAGACTTGATTTTATTATCACTACGCTCGAATTTATATTTAATATCTTTCGCAATTTTATAAATGGAATCATCATTTAATTGATTGAAATAATTGATTTTATCTGAAATTTTGTTCTTAATGTTTTCTTTGAATAAATTTTCCAGATTATCTCTTTTCCTGTCAATATAATCAATCAATATACTATAAATATCATCTTCCGTTTTTTGCAGTTTTTCATTCAAATCATCTTTTGTAATACGGCTGGCGATTTCAGCAGCAGCAGTAGGTGTAGCAGCTCTCACATCAGCCACAAAATCAGTAATAGTAAAATCTGTTTCATGTCCTACCGCAGAAATAAGCGGAGCATTGCAATTAAAAACGGCATCGGCAGCTTCTCTTGTGTTAAATCCCCAGAGATCTTCAATAGAACCTCCACCACGCCCTGCGATTATCAAATCCGGATTCAATTTATCCAACTCTTTGATAGCTTTTGCTATATCCTGCCCGGAATTATCGCCCTGAACTATCGCGGGACGGAGCAAAATCTCTGCAGCAGGCATTCTGCGTTCCAGAGTGCTTAAAATATCTCTGATAGCAGCACCTGTTGGAGAAGTGGCAACCCCTATTTTCATTGGTAAATGTGGAATCGGCTTTTTCAAATCAGGGGCAAAATATCCTTTTTCTTCGAGTTCTTTTTTGAGAGCCTCGAAAGCAAGGTATAAATCTCCTAATCCTGCCGGCTTCATATCATAAACATCAATCTGATAATTCCCTCGAGGAGGATAAACTGTAATCCTGCCCTCGATGATAACTTTCATTCCGTCTTCTGGAACGAAATCGAGCATTCTGTGCTTCCACATAGTACAGGATATTTGAGCCGAATTATCTTTCAGGCTGAAATATCTGTGCCCGGATGAATGCTTTTTGAAGTTGGAGATTTCACCCGTAACGAATATCCCATGAAAATTATCTTCAAGTAAATTTTTTATAAATCCCGTCAGTTCGCCGACTGATAAAATGTTATCTTGCATAGTTTCAATTCTAATTAATAATAATTTCAAAAGTAAGAATAATATTCTTAAGATAAAAGTTATATTTGCATTATGATTTATAATAATTGAAATAATCTATGAAAAATCAAAAAATAGCATATATTTTTGCAGGATTATCCGTTTTGGGCTGGTCAACGGTAGCTACTGCATTTAAGATAGCTCTGGAATATCAATCTCCCGAATCATTGCTGTTTTGGTCATCATTTACTTCTTTTTTGATTTTTCTTGTATTTGTAATCATAAAAGGAGAGAGTAAAAAAATATTCAAATCCAATTCAGCAGATATTTTTAAGTCATCTCTTTACGGCTTTCTCAATCCTTTTTTGTATTACCTTGTATTATTTGAGGCGTATGCAAGGCTCTCTGCTCAGGAGGCACAATCACTAAATTATAGCTGGGGAATTGTTCTCGGTATTTTTTCAGTAATATTTTTAAAAGAAAAATTCAGATTTATCAATTTCATTGCCTTGCTTATTAGTT
>CAZIXJ010000165.1:0-340 GCA_964542835.1 uncultured Hyphomicrobiales bacterium | reverse complement strand
CTGAATATTAAAGATAAAAGGGACGATATTCATAAATTATTCTGGAATTTTTTCTTTGGTACACTATATATACTAATATTTCTTATGATTAAAGGTTTTGAAAACTATACATTTGAAGCAATTATTTCATCTGCATATGTCGGAATTTTTGAAATGGGAGTTACATTTCTATTCTGGATTACTGCATTAAGATACACTGAAGATACATCCAAAGTAAGCAATGTAATATTCTTATCCCCATTTATCTCATTATTCATTATATCACTTGTGCTGAAAGAAACTAACTTTATTTCTACAATCGGAGGACTATTTCTGATTATTTCAGGAATAATATTGCAGA
>CAZIXJ010000164.1:0-6527 GCA_964542835.1 uncultured Hyphomicrobiales bacterium | reverse complement strand
GAAATTGCTTTTTTAGTTTGATTTTCGTAACTTGTAAGAGTAGAAAAAGAGCTTGAGATTAAGATCAAAGACTCTTCTATATCTGAAAATGTTATTTTAGATTCATTTTTCTTATCGTCAGTATCATCTTTTTCTGACTCTTCTTTTTCTTCAGTAATTTCTTCCGTAGTTTCTTCGGTAGATATATCTTCTGATACAGTATCATCTTCTTTTTCTTCTGCTTCTGCTTCTGCTTCAGAACTATCTTCAGACTTTACTTCCTCAGATTCTGTATTTTCTTCGGATTTTACTTCTTCAGAAGTTTCCTGAGTTTCTACTCCATCAGCCGGAGTTTCATCATCTGTTTTTTCCGTTACATCAGCAGATTCAGGTTTGCTTTGCTTCTTGTCTTTCTGTTCAGCGGCATCTTCTGCTTTTGATTCCATATTATTTTCGATGGAATTAGGAACTTCTTTAGTCTTCTGAACTACCTGATCGAAATACTCACTTTCTTCAGCTTTGTAGCCTTCGGTAGAATTAGATTTTTCAGAGTTAGGTACAGGGTGTGCTGTATTATACGCATCTACGGTTTCCCTGTCTTTATCTCTCAAAGATTCTACTACAGAGAGTACAATTTTTTTGGCTTCTTTATCAAATTCCACTACTTTAAGCGGAAGAGTGTCGCCAATTTCGAAATACTCGCTGATATTACGAACAGGAGCAAATGAAAGCTGAGAAACAGGTACAAATCCATCAACGCCTTCCGGCAATTCTACGATTACACCTTTTTCAATAATTCTTTCAATGTTAGCTTCTGTTTCGGCACCTACTTTGTATCTGTCTTCGAAGAAATCCCACGGATTGTCATTAATCTGCTTGTGTCCGAGAGCAATTCTTCTTTGATCCGGGTCAATACTTAATACTACTACGTCAAGCTCATCGCCTTTTTTCACAAATTCGCCCGGATGGCGTATCTTCTTGGTCCAAGATAAGTCGCTTATGTGTACAAGCCCATCTACGCCCGGTTCTAACTCAACAAATACACCGAAGTTAGTAAGATTACGCACTACACCTCTGTGCTGAGAATCAACAGGATATTTCTTCATTAAGTCCTGCCAAGGATCCGGCTCAAGCTGCTTCATACCGAGAGCTAATTTTTTGTTGTCTTTATCAATATTAAGCACAACCGCTTCTACTTCCTGCCCCATAGAGACAATCTGTGAAGGATGTTTAACGTGCTGAGTCCATGACATTTCACTAATGTGAATAAGACCTTCAATTCCTTTTTCGATTTCAATAAATGCACCGTAATCAGTCAAGCTTACTACTTTT
This sequence comes from uncultured Hyphomicrobiales bacterium, assembly GCA_964542835.1. GTDB lineage: Bacteria > Bacteroidota > Ignavibacteria > Kapaibacteriales > UBA2268 > CAZIXJ01. Next base: position 5,216 of record CAZIXJ010000164.1, on the reverse strand, counting down.
CCGATTACTTTAGTACCTTCTTCGTATTTTGTACCGATATTATCCCACGGATGAGGAGTAAGCTGCTTCATTCCGAGTGAAATTCTTCTCTTTTCACTGTCAAAATCAAGCACTACTACTTTTACGGTCTGATCCAGTTCTACAATTTCAGACGGATGAGTTACTCTGCCCCATGAAAGGTCAGTGATATGGACAAGTCCGTCCACTCCGCCAAGGTCCACAAATACACCAAAGTCCGAAATTGCTTTTACGATACCTTCAAGTACGAGACCTTTTTCAAGTTTTTTCATAATTGCTTCGCGCTGCTCGGAGAGTTGTTCTTCCAGAAGAACTTTATGGCTCACTACTACGTTTTCACTTGGGTGGTTCACTTTTACCACTTTAACGTCAATAGTTTTTGTTACCCATGCATCAAAATCTCTTACAGGCCTTACGTCAATCTGCGAACCCGGCAGAAATGCTTCAATACCGAGAAGGTCAACTACCATACCGCCTTTTATTCTTCTGAGAATTTTCACCGGTACGATTTTTTGCTTTTCGTAAAGCTCGATAATATCTTCCCAGATTCTCATAAAGTCTGCACGGCGGCGTGAAAGTATCAGATTGCCGTCAGCATCTTCAATATTTTCAATAAATACATCTACATTATCACCTACCTGAAGTGATTCTGAGTTAAGAAGCTCAGCTCTTGGCACTATACCAAGTGATTTGAATCCAATATCCACATGTACTTCATCTTTGGTAATATAAACTATTTTTCCCTGTACCAGTTCATCTTCTTTAATTTCCTGAACAGTATCGCCAAACATCTGTTCAAATTCATCATCTTTCATTTCAAGGACGTCATCAAATCCGTATTCCATTAATTGAGCTACTGAGATATTTTCCTGAGATTGCTCTTTTTTTTCATCAAGGCTATCCATCGGGTGCTGTTTTTCGGAAGTTTCTTCCTTGGTTTCCATTGTTTCCACAACAGCATCATTATTTTGATTTTGATCGTTAGACATTCATTTCCTCCAAAATTGGGGTATTTTTAATTAAAAAATACAATTAGTTATACAAATTACAATTATTAGCCTTGCAATATAACATTTTATTTTATAAATACCAAACAAAATGAATGAGTTAGGTTGATTTATTTTTTGACTGATATTCAGTAAAACAACATCATTTTATTACAAAAAGTAACTTTTAATCGAAATATGTGTTACTTATTTTAAGAAAAAATAAGTATATTTGTAATTTATTTCTAAAAAATTAATCTAAATGAATAACAAATTAAAAAATTTATTAAGATTTTCCGTTGCAGCAATAATAGTTGCTGCCTCGCTGTATTTTGTATTTCGCGATATTGATTTCACATTATTGCTGGAAATCATAGCGAGTGCAAATTATTGGTGGGTAGTAGCTTCAATACCTGTAATTTTACTTTCTCACTGGATGCGTGCAGTAAGATGGCGTACTTTTTTATCTCCCATTGAAAATTCAAAGTCCACATGGAATCTGTTTTCTGCAGTAATGGTGGGCTATGCTGTAAATAACGTCTTGCCGAGAGGCGGAGAACTTGTAAGACCTTACGTGTATGCACGACGGCAAAAAGTATCAAAATCTGCCGTGTTTGCTACTATAATAGTAGAAAGAGTAATAGATGTAATTTATCTTCTTATGCTTTTTGCTTTAGCATTTTTTCTGATGAAAGATAAGATAGCAGAAGCATTTCCTGTACTTGATTCACAGACTTTGATTGTTTTTGTAATATTGCCTGTAGCGGCTTTGCTATTGCTTATTTTGCTTTCTTTATATACATCATTTGCCAAAGTTTTATTAAAATTATTTATTAAGCCTCTATCAGAAAAAATATATACCAGAGCTGATGAAATACTGGGTAAATTTCTCACGGGATTTGAATTTATACGCACTCCATCTCAATATTTAAGAGTTCTGCTGGAATCTACCTTAATTTGGGTGCTTTATGCCCTGCCAATGTATTTAATGTTTAATTCATTTGCATTTCAGGACGTACTCCATCTCGGCATTTCTGATGCATGGCTCTTGCTTATAGTTACCGGTATCGGAGTTACTATAGCTCCTACTCCCGGTGCCATAGGAGTTTACCATTATGTGGTGGTGTATGCTATGACTCATTTATACGCTATCAGCAAAGAAGAAGCAATGGCTTTTGCTACTCTTGTTCACGCAATAAATATGATTTTGCAGGTGTTGATTGGCGGTGGTTTCCTTTTGAGAGAAAATATTACCAAAATCCCAACTACCGAAGATATGGATAAACTGGAAGTATCTCCACAAAAGTAATCTGTTATGCCTGTGAATATTAATATACAATTAAATTCTTCTTTTGAATTAATAGTATATTACTATTAATTCATATATTAGAGAACGGCTACTTTTTTTATCCAACAAATGATTATAAAAATATGATTTAATTTGAAATATTATATGTAATTGCATAAATTGTAATTATTATTTTGAAAAAATTGTGTTTTTATATTGTTGTTGGGAGTTTATTATGCAAAACAAAATTAAACTTATGATTGGTGTTATAGTACTTTCTGTACTGGCAATATCACTATCAGTAAGCCAAAATAGCGACGGTCATGATCATTCGGAATATTTTTTCGATGAATTTGAAACAGGTTCTCAGGTAACTGAAGCCTGTATGATGTGCCACGAAGATGTAGCTGTGGATTTCATGAAGACAAGGCACTGGAACTGGGAAGGTGAAGAATTTGAAATGGAAGGCCACGGAATGGTAAAAATGGGTAAGAAAAATTTAGTGAATAACTTCTGTATTGCCGTTCCTTCAAATTATGCACGTTGTACCAGTTGCCATCCCGGATACGGATGGGAAGATGCCACTTTTGATTTCACAAAGAAAGAAAATATTGACTGTCTCGTATGCCACGACCAGACGGGAACTTACAAGAAAATTCCTACAGGTGCAGGTAAAGTTGACCCTGAAGTAAATTTACTTGAAGTAGCCAAAAACGTTGGCAAAACCAGCGTGGAAACCTGCGGTGCATGCCATTTTAATGGTGGGGGCGGAGCTGCCGTAAAGCATGGCGATCTCGACCCGGCTCTTCTTAAAGCCGATAAAGATGTTGATGTGCATATCGGCGGATTAGGATTCACCTGTACTGACTGCCATACTACCGAAAGCCACAAAATCAGCGGTGCAAGCCATGGCTCTATGGCTCAGGGAGTTAATCATATTTCCTGTACAAATTGCCATGAAACAGATGTTCATAAGAATCCTATTCTGAACAGGCATACGGATGCTCTTGCATGCGAAACATGCCACGTACCGTATATGGGCAAAAATATGGCTTCAAAAACTTACTGGGATTGGTCAACTGCCGGTACGAAAGAGGAAGTGGAAAAAGACGATAAAGGCAGAGTAACTTATATGAAGAAAAAAGGTGGATTCAAATGGGAAGAGGATGTTTATCCTGATTATCAGTGGTACGATGGTTCGGCTGAATACTATATGATTGGCGATAAGATAAATCCTGATGAACTTGTATTACTTAATGAACTTAACGGAGACATCACTGATAGAAAATCCAAGATATTCCCATTCAAGAAAATGCTTGGAAAGCAGCCTTATGACAAAGTAAATAATACTATTATTATACCGAAATTGTTCGGAAAAGGCGGCTACTGGAAGACATTCGACTGGGTGGCAGCTTCTGAACTCGGTATGAAAGAAGTTGGGCAGGACTTTTCAGGTGAAGTGGGCTTTACTGAAACAGCAATGTACTGGCCACTTAATCATGGTGTTTCTCCATCAAAAGACGCCGTAAAATGTATGGATTGCCACAATAACGGCGACAGAATGGATTGGGAAGCACTCGGCTATCCCGGCGACCCTATGAGAAAGAAAGGAAGAGAAAGAAACGATATGCTTAAAGACTAATATTAGCTGATAGAGTTTTTAATAAATCTGCCGGAAAACTGATGATTCGGCAGATTTTTTTTATTTTACCGATTGTGGTTTACCGGACAGGTTACGTTCATACCAAAACTCCATCAAGATTAGCAGTTTATTACAGGCAAAATAGTCGTCCTCGACTGTTTTTTTTCAGAAGAGTAATTCTGCTCAACCTTTTGAAAAAATAAAACGTTCTTTCAAAGGATACTTCTAAATACTTTTGAAGTTATCTTCTATTTCTGAAAAAATCTCTTCGGGTGATTTTTGGTAAACGTAAACATATTTGCCAATGTCTTTATTAGAATATAGCCATGAATTAATTATCTTCATTTCATCAATATCCTGTGCACTTAAATTATTTCTTTCGGGCAGACCGTTGAAATATGCTTTGCCGGCTATTTCATAGGCTTTGGTAAGAGGGGCTTTTTTGCCGATTGTTATTTGTCGGTAAAGCGAACCCTGCCTGATAAAATAGAGTTCGATAAGCCCCGGCGCTTCATCATCGGGTTTCAGCAGTATTATGTTGTTATCTCTCACGGATGTTGATACATCCTGTTGCCTGTTCAGGATTATTTTTAATTCGTCAATACTACGCTTTAATTTTGCAGCTTTTTCAAAATCCAGATTATTTGCCATAGAGAGCATATTGTCAGTCATATCTGATAATATTCCGTTGTTGTAGCTTCGCAGATATTGTTTCACTTTCTGTACTTCATTATTATATTCTTCTGGACCGGATTTTTCAGATTCAGGTCCGGTACATCTTTCTATTTGATAATACAGGCATTTATCACATTCAGGTTTTTCAGTAATGCTGCATTTTCTGAGCTTAAAATTTCTATTGATATTTTCAAGCACCTGATTAACTGATTTTCTGCTGCGAAAAGGTCCGAAATATTCATCATCCTGATTTTCAATCTTATAGCTTATTTCTAATATGGGGTAAACATCATCGGAAAATCTCAGAAACGGATAATTTCTGTGCTTTTTCTGAACGGAATTATATTTAGGCTGATATTTTTTAATTTCTCTTGACTCTTTGATAAGGGCTTCGAGTTCATTGTTAGTTTCAGTCCAGCTAATATCAAAAGCTTTTCTTATCATTTCAGACATTTTGTCATTTACGTTGTTGCTGTTATTGATATGCTGATGAATCCTGTTTTTAAGCGACTTGGCTTTGCCTATATATATTGGTTTTAAGTTTTTATCGTAGAAATAATAAACACCCGGATTGCCCGGTATTTGCTTGAGTTTAGTGTACAAGACT
>CAZIXJ010000163.1:0-6538 GCA_964542835.1 uncultured Hyphomicrobiales bacterium | reverse complement strand
GAGTTTCGCAATGAGAATATTTTTTGTTGTTCTGAAGTATGTTATATGAATGAAATCGAATTGGTATAACAGTAGAAGACGACTGTTTTACCTGCAATATACTGTTTATGCTGATAGCATTTTGGGATTAATCCATTTCAGGTAATATTACATTTCTGTCTGCCGGTAAACAGACTTCATAGTTTTTTGAGGATAAATGAATATGTGTTTTTTTTTAATCAGATGTCCGACATTTATTTTGCCGGACATCTGAAAAATTTTATTTTTTGTTTTATTTCCTGAAAGGAACAGCTATTTCATATAAATCAGTTTATGGGTTTCTATCCCTTTGGATGTTTCCACTAAAATGAAATAGATGCCGGAATTAAGATTTTCGCTTAGAATAATATTGCGTCCTGTGTGTTTGCTTATTACTGTACCAAGTTCATCAATCAGAGTAATCTTATTGATAGTATCTTCTGATTCGATAAAAACCTTATTGTTGTTTACTAATGGATTAGGATAAATATGCGATTTTTTTTCATCGGCATTTGATACGCTTGTTACGTCCTGCAAATCATAATAATCGGATTCATTAAGTACTGAAAGTTTATATACATAAATATTATCAGGCACTGCTTTCAATTCGAGATTAATTTCCTGCATTTTGGAATCATTATATACCATAATTGTATCATCAGGCATCATATCATATTCTAAAATAAGATGTACCGGCATTTCATATTCTTCATAAAAACCGAATTCTTCCTGCACCTGTTCTATATTAAGATTAACTGAATACAATGTATCTAATTCTTTTGTATAAGTTCCGCTGATTTCATATACGGGAAAACCTACTCCCCATATCCACTGCTCGAAATATTTTTCAAGTTTTACAGGGCTTTCATCAATATTATTTATGAAATAATTTGCAAAATCTTTGCTTTCCATAGATGTAAATTTATTGTCTTCTATCATATTCCTAAGTGTGGAGAAAAATACATCATCTCCAAGCCAGTATCTTAGCATATGATATACAATGCTTGCTTTGTAGTAAGATAGTGTATAGCCTTCTCTGAATATCATATTGGTTGGAAGATTATGTAATGAATATTCTTTTACGGCATCGTCTTTCAATACTCTGTTTATTTTGTCATTTGTGAAAAGTTCGTAATAGTAAGGATTGCCGGTAAACTTTTCATAAAAGATATGCTCGCTGAAAGTAGCCCCGCCTTCGTTTATCCAGATGTCATTCCATGTAGCACAGGTAATCAAATCGCCCAGCCACTGATGAGCAACTTCATGCAAAATACCCAAACCTGCATATCCGTATAGCCAGTTTCTGTGAACAGTCGTCATAGTCTGATGCTCCATACCACCAAAGCTATAAGGCTCAACGGCAGTCATACCGTACTTTTCAAAAGGGTATTCTCCATAAAGCTCAGCCATAATTTCAATCATTTTTGTAGTATTTCTGAAGGCATAATGTGCATTCCTTGTATCTTCCATCATAGTATCTACTTCAGGCAGATAGTCCTCTTCCCATACAAAATAATCCACCGGAATTGAATCATTTGGATTTTCGATGCGTTTGTACCAGTGGCGAAATGTAATATATTCAGATGCGTTTGCTACCATCAGGTAAGTTGTAATTGGATAAGGATGTGAATAGAAGTAGGTTACAGTACCCTCATCTTCGGATTGCTCTGTATTATGTGCAAAACCATTGGAAGTAGCAGTATAGGAAGCCGGTACTTTTATGGCAATGCTAGAAATTACTTTGTCGTATGGTCTGTCATTGGAAGGCAGCCAGTAGCGTGCATCTTCAGGCTCATTCTGAGTATAGACTACCGGATTTGGCTGGTCTTTATAAATATAAATTCCCCTGTTTTCGAAATGATTATACGTGAAATAAATTTTGTAATTTACAGTATCACCGGTTTTAAAATTGCGGTCAGTTATTGATAATTCATCTTCTATATAAAAGAAATCATCATTTGGAATTAATTTTTTGTCGGCGGAAAAAATCGAATCAATCTGAAGATATTTTATATCAAGCTCGATTACATCGGAATCTTCATCAATTTTAAGTGATATTTCATTGCTTCCTGTAAATTCTCTGCCAAAACTGTCTTCAGCAAGTAATTCACTCCAATCAAGATAAACATCGTAACTCAGTGCATCATATGTTCTTTTTTCAATGTATGAATCTTCGGTATATTCTGAAAATTTTTCAGCATTCAAATTATGATGCTTGTGGCTGCAATTATGTTGGCACTGAAATTCGGGACGATATTCTTTGAATTCATATTCGGGTTTCATAAATTCCGGTATTCCGGCATTTAAAAAATTGTAGGACACTAATATTATCAAAAAAGCAAAAAAATGTTTCATAAAATAAATCCGAAAAATTGGTGAAAAAACAATTATTAATAAGACAGAAAACCGCACAAAAAAGTTACATCTATTTAGCAAATAAATAATAAATATATCCGGCATAAATTGCAAGTAAAATTAAGCCGTCAATTCTTGATAATTTCTTGCCAAAATAAGAAAGCGGAATGATTATTACAGAAACTCCGAGCATAATCCCCAGGTCAATCCAGTTCAATTCAGTTGCTGGAATTGGGAAGATAAGCCCCGTGATACCGAGTATCATAAGAATATTAAATATGTTAGAGCCGATAACGTTCCCAAGCGATACGTCTGCTTCGCCTTTTAAGGCTGCTACAATGCTTGTAGCAAGCTCAGGGAGTGATGTGCCGAATGCTACTATGCTGATGCCGATTATAGTCTTGGATACGCCCAGCACTTCTGCAATATTTACGGCGCCATCTACAAACAGCCTCGCACCAAATATCAGAATAGCAAGCCCACCCAGAAAAAACATAATATCTGTGAATAATTTTCTTTGTTTTTTGGGGATTTCTTCTGTGATTATTTCCTGAATGCCATTTTCTTTTTTGGCGGTATAAAAACTAAAAAACACATATGAAATAATACCTATTGTAAATATCATACCATCGAAGAGCCCGATTTCTCCATCCATTATGAGAATTATCATAAGTACCGAAACTAAAAGCATAATAATTAAATCTTTTTTCAGATAGCTTGGATTTACATCTATGGGCTTTACAAGTGCTGCCGCTCCAAGTATAAGAGCTACATTGGCTATGTTTGAACCAATTACGTTTCCCAGTGCTATTTCAGAATCGCCCACTGCTCCGGCAGAAAGTGACACTACCAGCTCCGGGCTGCTCGTTCCAAACGCCACAAAAGTAAGACCAATTACAAGTGCTGTAATGCCCATACGGAATGCAATAGCAACGCTACCTCTTACCAGGCCTTCCGCTCCGAGATAGAGCATAAAGCCGCCTACTATCAAAAATACAATATCTATAAACATTTTTGGTTGTCTTTAATTGTTATTAAAAAAAAACGAGAATATTTTATTCGTAACAAAATATCGTTAATAACGTAATAGAACTATAACAAGTTTAATTACAGGAGAAATGCTATGTATAAAATAACAATTTTTGCAATAATCGGATTTTTCTTAATAAATGCCGATAGTGTTTACAGTCAGGATGAAAATCCGAAAGATTCTGTATCGGTAAGCCCGCAGGATACTACTGATAATGGATGGGACGATTTTGAAGCAGAAGATAAAGATCTGAATTTCGGATTTATGAAAGGTCAGTTTGATATATTCGGTTCAAAAGATGTATTGTATAAAGCGCCGTATATGGATGTAAATATCGGTTTTTCGGAACCATATTATGACAAACCTCATTATAATGAAAAATTCGGTCAGATAGGAATTGCTGAAATTAAGCTTGGCTATGAAAAGCATTATTCGTTAAGTAATTCACCTTATGTATTCAAATTCAGTAAAGATGTTTTTTCTCTTGCTAATGCAAGTGCAGACTATTTTAATCCTGATATAAGTAACGGTGAAATAAAAACCGAATTATGGAATCTCGGAATAGGCGAAGATAAAGGCTATGGATATATTATTGACGATGATTTCAAAGTCATTTTATATTCAGGTAACGGAATGAACTGGAATCATCTGAAATTTGAAGCGAATGGCTATGCTGTGCCTGAATCAGGTTTTGGAAATACTCCTGAAGTATTTGGAAAACAGGTCAGATTCGGTGGTTACTACAATTCAGGTATCAGAATGCAGCTTTTCGAAAGGGTTAATCTGGGAGCTGAATATTCGCAGAATTTTGTATTTCCGAGGCATATGTTCTGGTACTGGACTGCTGGCGAAATTACCGAAGCGATTATTACTAAAATACTTGATGAATTCGTGGAAGAAATAGAAAAAAGCAGTCCTTATCTTGTGCCGGTAGCAAATCTTATTTTCAAAACAGGTTTACGATACGGATTATATGAGCTTAGGAAAGATAATATGAATTGGCCCATAAATTCAGCGCCTCCTTTTATGTATGAGAGCTTCAAAGCTACAGTATCTGTTAATTTCTGATATTATCAGACAATTGTCTTCAGCGGTATGAATGCCTGAAACTTTAGAAACACTTTGATTTTTAATACAAATCATCCGATAACTTGCGAGTTACCGGATGATTTTGTAAAATATTCATTGTAATATCTTATTTCAAATATTCAGCACTTTTTATATTGCAATTCTCATCCATTTCATATACATATGGAATTCCTGTCGGTATATTCAGTTCGAGAATATCCTTTTCGTTAATATTTTCGAGGTGCATAACTAATGCTCGCAGCGAATTGCCGTGTGCAGCAATTAAGATATTTTTCCCTTCTTTTAAGTCAGGCTCGATATGCTCAAGGTAGTATGGCTTTACTCTTTCGAGAGTTCCTTTCAGGGATTCACCGTTCGGAGGATTTATGTCAAAACTTCTTCTCCATAATTTCAGCTGTTTTTGTCCGTATTTTTCGCCGATTTCAGCTTTGTTTTGTCCTTGCAGGTCGCCGTAATGCCTTTCATTCAGCGCCTGATTTTTTTCAGTAGGTATTTCTTTTATTCCCATTTCTTCTAAAGCAATGTCAGCAGTGTGAATAGCTCTTTTCAGGACAGATGTGTATAGCTTGTCAATTTTAAATCCTTTAAGCAGTTTGCCTGCCTGCTTTGCTTCTTCTTTTCCCTTTTCAGAGAGGTCAACATCTACCCAGCCTGTAAATCTGTTCTGCAAGTTCCACTCTGATTGTCCGTGTCTCAATAAAATTAACTGAGGCATAAATAATTTCCCAAATAAAATTAAACATTCTTTTTAATCATTTTTTAATACTTTTTCTGCTCTTTTCAAATCTTCAGGCGAATTAATTCCCTGAAGTTCATCGAATTTTGCAAGATTAAATGCAAAAACCGGTGTTTTTTCAGCTTTCAGAATTTCTATAATATCAGTAAGATAATATTCTTTTTGAGCATTCTTATTGCTCGTTTTTTTAAGTGAATCAAATAACGTAGCAGAATCAACAAGAAAAATACCGCTGTTGATTTCATCAATTTTCTTTATCTCTTCATCTGCATCTTTTTCTTCGGTAATTTTTATAAAATCACCTTTACTGTCTCTTACTATTCTGCCATATCCTGTAGCATCAGGTGCAGTAGTAGAGAGAACCGAAACAGCAGATTCATACTTATTATGTTCATCAATGAATTTATTTATAGTATCAGAAGTAAGTAATGGCACATCTCCTGCAAGAATAAGCACATCTCCCTTAAAATTCTTCATATTTTCTTCTGCCATCATTACAGCATGACCCGTACCGAGCTGCTCATCCTGATACGCATATTCAATATTATCAAAATCAGATTTTTCGATGAATTCCTTTACTTTTTCTTTTTGATGCCCGATTATCAATACTGTTTTTTTAGCATTAATTTTCTTTACTGTATTTAGAACGAATTGAATTAAAGGTTTACCCGAAAGAGGTGCAAGCACTTTAGGCATATCACCGCTTTTCATTCGCTTCCCTTTACCTGCTGCAAGAATTAAAACTGCTGTATTACTCATATTACCTTATTTTTTGAATTTTACATTATTGTTTTCATCTAATATTATTATATCGGGCTTGTGATTTTTAACTTCCTCGTCGTCAATATTGCAGTAAGTAACGATAATTATTCTGTCACCGGGTGATCCAAGTCTTGCAGCAGCACCATTTAGCCCAATTGTTCGTGAGCCTCTTTCTCCAATAATTGCATAAGTTTCAAATCTGCTGCCGTTTGTAATATTATAAACCGCCACTTTTTCGTTTTCGATTATATCCGCTTCTTCCATCAGTTCAATATCTATTGTAAGGCTCCCTTCATAATTCAAATCTGCTTCCGTTACCTTTGCCTGATGTAATTTGGATTTTAGCATTAATCTTTGCATTGGTTAAATACCTTTTTTCAGTTCGTCAAAAAAATAAAGTGCAAATTAAAGTAAAATAATTTCTAATCAAAACATCTATTATTAAATTGCATTTTATTTTGTTACATTTTTAATAACGGTTTATCAAAATGAAATATTTGATGATAAGTATAATTATTCTTGCATTTCAATTATTTGCAGGTGATTTG
>CAZIXJ010000162.1:0-6538 GCA_964542835.1 uncultured Hyphomicrobiales bacterium | reverse complement strand
AAAAAAAAAGCGGGCTGCCGAAGCAACCCGCTATATTAAAGGATTCAAATATGAAAAAACAATTATTTGACGATTACTAATTTGTTAGTTATGCTTTTGCCGGATGTTACAAGTGTGTAATAATATACGCCACTTGAAAGCTCATCAGCATTTATTTCTACGGTGTTCATTCCTGCTTTGGCTATGCCGTCAAAGAGTGATGCGACTTTCTGTCCATATGCATCGGTTACGTATAGCTCTGCGTGCTGACTCAATTCCATATTAAATCTGATGGTTGAACTGTTGCTTACAGGATTTGGTTCTGCGTTGTAAAGTGCATAAGTTGTGCTTTCGTTGTCGTTTACGCTTACCCAACCTTCAGGCATTACTTCTACTTCTACTGTTTTGGATTGTGCATCGCCACAGTCGTTGGAAGCTATACAGTAATATTCGCCGCCCATATTTTCATCGTCTATCAGAATATCAAGTGTAGCATCGGTTTCACCGTCTATCGCATTGAAATCTTTATACCACTGATAGCTGTCGGCATCACTTGCTGTAATGCTCAATGTAAGATTACTATTAAGTTCTACCTGTACTTTTTCATCAGGAAGATCTTCAGTTATTACAGGCTGTGGATTTACCGTTAGCATTGCTTTATCGGTTGTAAATGTTTCATTACCCGGTACTGTTGTAGCTGCGAGATGATATTCGCCCATATCACTCATCTGAATATCTGTAATAAGAATCTGATTAGTTGTTGCTCCTGTGATTCTTGCATTGTCTTCCAGTTTTACGTCATCTTTGTACCACTGATAGTCAATGCTTTCTACGTCCTGACTGCCCTGAGCCACGATTACAAATTGTGTATTCGCTTCTTCGCATACATCCTGAGGTACAGGCTGATTATTGAATGTAATGAAGTATTCAGGTGCTTCGCTTATGTCGTATGGTTCGCTGGTTACGCTGCCACACAAGCCTTCCACAACTACGTAATAATAATTACCGTCTGTAAGGTCCTGAGCATCTATGCCACTTATTACAAGCTCGGATGATTCAGCTCCACTGTAGCGAGGATTGATATTTTCAAGCATTATTGATCTGTCTTCCTGAGCTATATAGAAATACCACTGGTATTTGTCTTTGTAGAATGGAGGAGTTATTCCTCTCATATGTGTTTCTACTTCCAAATGCATTACGTCGCCTGATAAAGCATAGCGGTCGTCTGTGCCCTGTGTTTTATTTACATATGCCTGCTTTTCAATGTCAGGTTTGGTCAGAATATAAACTGCTGCTGTGTTGGACATTACAGGTGCTTCGCCTCCGCGTACTGATAGTTCACAGGTGTAATATCCGCTGTGCTTGTAGGTTACGTCTTCGTCGAAAGTATATAATACGTCAGTTGCTCCTTCGATTGGCTCGCCGTCAAGATACCACTGATAATTAATATCTGCATTGTATGTTACAGTTGCAGAAACCGTAAGCATTACAGTTGTGTCGCCTTCGCATGTCAATACATCCTGTGGGTTGTCTATTATTGTGATTTCAGGTGTTACTGCATCAGCGCCTTTGTAATATTCATTCTGATTGCCTCTGTAATCTCCGTTGTAGTCTGTATTTTCATACATTGTGCGTTGAGTTTCATCCATTTCGAGATTTACAGGGTCTTCTACTATTAGCCCGTCCAAAACTCTTATGAGATGTAAATTATCAACGTTTTTGAATGGAGGCTTCGCTACATTTGTTGTCATATCCTGTTCTGAATTTGACTGCCACGCTTCGAGGTCTTCAAATGTCTGTCCGTTATATATTGCAAAATCATCGCCATTTGCATAGTAGGTATTTGTGTTTATTTCTGAACCATCTGAGTTCATCATTGATATTACAGGTGCATCGCCAAGTGATGAAAAGATGTTTCTGTATATCATTGCATTTTCTTCTTCGGCTGTTACAGTTGGGAAATTATCCGACTGAGTCTGTACAGAATTGTAAATAACATAAATTCCGTCGTTGTCATAAAGTTCCAGACCGCTGTTTTCAGTATAGCCTGATATCATATTATTGCTGAATATTCCTTTGCTTTCGAATATTCTTGCTACCGAACCGCTGCCGCTCATTACGAAATTATTTTGATATGTTTCAAGATTACTTCTGCCGATATGCAATGCATGGTAATCACCATCACCGTATATCTGCAGGTTGTTTTTCATTATTTTGCCGCTCATCGCGTCAAGTATCTGAATACCCGCATAGTTCTGTACTCTCAATGTAGTATTACTGTCTATTTCAGTGCCTTCACCGGTTCCGCTTACGCTTATCAAAAGATTGTTGTCGCCCGCTGTATAACTTGGTTGTAAATCTTTGAAAAAGTTGTATCTGATTTTTGAACCGTTAGTTACGTTGATTGGGTTTTTCATCTGTACGTTTAGTCCGGTAAATTCATTATTTTCTATGTAAGTATAGTTATAATCTCCGAATCCGCCGTAGTTCTGCACGATTCCCTGTTCTGTCAAATCATTAAATTCACTGTTTTTAACTTTCAATGAACGGGCATCTGAACCTGCATAATTTTGGACAATTGCTCTGCTGCCATAGTTGAATACGCAGTTGTTTACTTCTATATTATTACAGTTTTCCATATCTATTGCCGTACCCATGCCACTTGGCATTTCAAACGTAATACCGCAAAATTCAATATTATTCATATTTTCCAATGTAAAGAGGGCATCGCTACTGCCTGTTCCCGTTATGCGGATTGTTACATCATTTGGATTGCAGGTGGCTGATTTGAATACAAAGTTATAATCTTCCTGCACTTCATCCATTATTACTTCGAGTGGGTCTGTATATACGCCCGGACGAAGTTCGAAGTTATAAGTTCCGTCGCCGGATATACCGCTGCTGGCTATGTATGCGTTTAGTTCTTCCAGTGTTTTAAAGCCTTCTGCTCCGCCGATTGTGTATGTATCAGGTACGATTGGTGGTCCTACAGTTGATACAGGAGCTGCGTCGTTATCAGTATTTTCATCTTCGGAAAGTACAGTATTCGATGATATTACATATGGTGCAAGAGGTACTTTTGTTGAAAAGTAAAATGCTCCCAGATTAATATCTACACTTTCGGTAGATGCAAGTGTTCCTGTCCATTCGTAATCAGGCTGGCTTACACCGTCTATCGCCCATTCTATTGTGGCTTCGGTTAGAGTTCTTGCTCCGTAATTATGAAGAGTTACGATGATGTCCTGCTCACCCAGTGATACGTTTCCTCTCGGCTCTACGATTTCTGATATTCCAATATCATCTATCACGGGAGTTGTATTTTCTGTCAGTTCATTGTTGTCAGGGTCCATATCTTCGTCTTCACCGTTGATGTTATCTATCCATACTTTTACGTAAAAAGGTAGATAATAAAATTCATCAGAAGGATATGTAAAGTCTGCACTTCCGAGGTCAAGCGTTACTGATTTATTGCCTGCATTCATTGTGCCGCTCCAATCCACAGAACCCATATAGTCGCCGTTAAATTCCCAGTGTGCCGTGAATGATTCACAATCATCTCCTGCTAACCAGTCAAATGTTGCAGATACTTCATGACTTCCTGCATAATAAGGCTCTTCAGGCAAGGAAATGCTCGCAACTTCTATATCAGGTCCCGCAGTGTATTGAAAACGTACATTGGGTTTGTAATTTAAAGTGCCGGTTGTAGAAGTTGGTTCGGAAATATCGCTCTGAGCATATGTAAACTGAGTAGATGATGTAGAAGTGTATCTCCAGTAAGGACGGTCAGAGTCATAATTATCATCAGAATTTTTAAACAAAAACTGAACATTGTCTGTTCCGTTATATTCAAACTGTGTTTCCAGTTCTACTTCAAGCCAGCCGGATGTAACATTATTTGGAAATGTACCATCCCATATTTTTGTAAATCCGCTTGTATTATCTGATTCACCGGAGCTTAATGTACTTTCTGAAGTATGTTTAACCCATATTTCAGCATCAAGGATTTCAACATCAGTATCACCTTCTACTTTGTCAAATGCAATATGAGTAAGAGTTTTAGCATCACCCATTTCACTTGATGTATAAATTACATGAGACAAACCATTTTTATACCATCTGTTAAACGGAGAATAATAGTAATCTGCTGTACTGCTTGAGTTGCCTATTGTGTGATATTCCTGTGCAAAACCTATTGCAGGAAGCATAAATAACACACAAATGAGAATAAGTTTTTTCATAAATCACCTTATTTTTAATAGTTAAAAATTATTTAATACAATTCTTTAAAATTATTATTTTAATAATCTAAAAATACAAATATTTAATTTAATACGCAAAGATTATTATGATAAAATTTACACTCTGTATTGATTTTTAACGATAATATTACAAAAAAACCCGAAACTTTTAAAGTATCGGGTTTAATTTTAGTATTTGAATAATTATTTAGTCAATCCTGATAATTTCAGGCATTGCCATTAAGTATTTTTCTTTTGCCGATATTTCCGAAAGAGTTTGGAAATATTTCAGGTCTTCTCTTACTTCAGGAGGAAGAGATTTCCATGTGGAAAGCAAAGAAACAGGGTCCATATTCATTTTTTCGGAAAGTGACTCCAGCTCAGTTTTGGCAAGCCCTGATTCAGAATTAATTCCAAATAACTTAAGAATCGCTTTTAAATCATCTACAGGCTTTGGATAAGTCTGTATTAAAACAAGTTTGTCTTCAGGAATTCCAACTCTTTTCTTTGCCATTTGTATTGCATCATTCAAATCTCCGAGTTTATCTACGAGACCAACTTCCAATGCATCTTCACCGAGCCAAACTCTTCCTTTTGCTATCTTTCTGGCTTCTTCGTATTCCATATCTCTGCTATCTGCTACTTTAGTAACGAATCTTTTGTACATTCCCGCTACCAATTTGTGCATTTTTTCTTTGTCATTTTCCGAGAAAGGCATAAGAGCATTCATAAAATTCGCTGAACTGTTAGTAGTAATAGTATCTACGTTTACGTAAAGCTTACCGGTAAGTTCAGAAAGATTAGGCACAGCCATAATCACACCAATAGAACCTGTAATAGTGGAAGCATCGGCAATTATTGTATCGCACGCCATTGCCATGTAATATCCGCCGGAAGCAGCTACATCACTCATAGAGGCATACACAGGTTTTACGGCTTTTGTTTTTTGGATTTCCTGCCATATTTCATCAGATGCTATTACGGAGCCACCAGGGCTGTCAATTCGCAAAATTATTGCTTTTACTGATTCATCTTCTCTTGCGTCTTTGAGATTTTTTACGAATGTACCTGATTTAATCTCATATTCACTATTAAATCCTTCTTCTTCACCGGAAGTAATAGCACCGCTTCCATAAATAATTGCTATCTGGGTTTCGGTATCGTACAACTCTTTTTCTAAAGGAGGGTCACTTCTCAGATAATCAGCAGCAGATATATAATTGACTTTATTGTCTTCGCCTAAATTTAATTTGCTCTTAATTAATTCCTTCAATGTAGTTTCTGTCATAAATGCATCAATAAATCCATAATTATGAAGTGAATCAGCGCTGTAAACTCCGCGATATAATACATCTTTTACTAAATCTTCGGATATATTTCTGTAATCAGACACTGCATTTACGAAACTGTCAAATCTATGGTTAAGAATGACCTGAATCTGGTATCTTGCAGAATCTGAAAAACTCGTTCGGCTATAAGATTCGGCAGCAGATTTGTAATCTTCAAATCTTTCCACATAAAAATTAACACCCATTTTTTCAAATAAGTCTTTAAAAAATATTGATGTAGAAGCAAAACCATCCATCTCAAGCATACCCTCGCTTGGCATAATGATTGAATCTGCAGGTAAAGCAGAAAAATATTGAGTTTCAGTGCCTACTTCAATAAATGAATAAACGAATTTTCCGGAATTTTTGAATTCTTTCAAAGCACTATTTATTTCTTTAGCTTTTACGTAACCGGGTGCTACAAGTCCGGGTTTGATATAAATACCTCTGATATTTTCATCCTCAGCGGCTCTTTTAATAGCCGATACCTGATTAAGCAAACCTTTTCCTTTTCCGGTACCCATAAAATTGCCAAATGGATTGGCTTTTGTATATTCCTGAACATTGTTCAAATCCAGATAAAGTACGCTGTTTTTAGTTACTTTAACGGGTTTTTCACTGAATGCACTACCAACCATTCCAAAAAATGCTACTGATATAAAAACAATCACTACAAGAATTGCAATAATTATTACTACCGGTATCCACCAGTTTGACTTTCTTCTGCGTCTTGAATATTGAGGTGGATATGGCGGTATAGGGGCTTTCCCCTTGCTTTGATTCTGGTCTGTATTTTCCGGCATTTTTTTTACTCCAAAAATTTATAAATTTGCAAAAATTTTTCTTTAACGTTTATACTAATTTACGCAATAATAACTAAATTGTTTCAAAATGGTTTTTTATTAAATATATTACTATTAAGTTATTTTTATTAATTGTTTTTACAAGAATTAATTATTTGTCAGGCAAATTCTAAGTTAAAAAAAAATATGT
>CAZIXJ010000161.1:0-6561 GCA_964542835.1 uncultured Hyphomicrobiales bacterium | reverse complement strand
GAAGAAATGAACGGTACTCCGCTAAAACAGTATCTGAAAAATCCTGAAGATTTTAATAACTTTGACAGTCTCGTGAAAAATGCCGAGGAAGATGTACATAATAAATTTGACGTGGAAATGATGTCAAAAGACGGCGAAGTAAGATGGGTAAGCTGGAGTATTACTATTTCCAAAACCGACAACGTAATCTATGCTCTCGGCAGAGACGTAACACTTGAAAAACTTGCCGAGCAGCAGGCTATTCTAAAATCAAAACAGATACAGCTTGCTCAGAAATATGCTCAGGAAGCCAGCGAATCCAAATCATTCTTTATGACTAAGCTCTCTCACCAGCTAAGAAATAACCTGACAGGTATCATAGGTTATCTGCAATTGCTCGACCAAAAGATTTATGAAAACGAAGAAGAGCATGACAGCTTCGTAAAGCTGGCTGAAGAAAGTAGTGAAGAGATATTTACATTCGTAAGTGATATTATTGAAGCTACCATAAATTCTGATAATACCGACAGTATTAATTATGAAATCATACAGTTTGGAAAAATTCAGCAAGAAATGGAAGCTGAACTAAAATCAAAATATGCTGAAGAACTTAATATCAAAATATCATTCAATGAGGAAGCGAAAACTTCAAAAGCTCTTGCGGATGGCGAACTTCTCAAAGATGCTCTTATAGAACTAACGGGAGCTCTTACACAAAACAAACCAAATTCTGAAATAGAAGTTTTCATTCAGGAAAATGATTATGAAAAAATGACCGAAATACAGATGCTTGCATCCGAAAATAATATTACAGAAAAAATGATAAAATTATTCAAAAATACAGATTCAGTTATAGATGCACTCAAAGATGATGAAGATGATATTGTATTCAGGCTTGCAGTAGCGGCTTCTGCCATAAAAAGACTAAACGGCACATTTGCCGTAGATTCACTCGGAAAAGACGGCAATCTGGTAATGATAAATCTTCCGTCCAATGCACAAACCGAAGGTATCTGATAATGTCCGGAAGCAGCGATATATTTTCTGAAAAATCCCTCGAAGATATTGGAAAAATGTCATCGGATATGAACCTGCTTTCGTATTTCTCAATCATTTACGGAATAGTACTCAGCCTTGGCTTAATTACTGCATTAATTGGTGTGCCGCTGATAATATCAGGAGTAAAATTAAAGAAATCATCCGAAAGTTTCATGGAAGTATCTGAAAATTCAGAATTAAAAAATCTGGAGAGTGCTTTCTCCAATTTAAGAGTGTTTTTTAAAATCCATAAATTAATTCTGATTATTGCAATAATTTCATCAGCTTTACTTATATTTGGAATGTTGATGTCATTTATTTTTTTAGGATTTGAAATTTTTAAATAATTCCGGAGTTTCGAAATGAAGTACAAAACATTTTACGCTTTATTTATATTCTTTTCATCTTATAGTTTGTTTGCTCAGAATATTGATTTTGAAGTATCATTATCCCATCCTGCGGATGAATATTCTGCAGAAAAAACACACAAACTGGAATTTGTAGTTGAAAATAAATCAGATTTCACTATCTTTTTTAACGAAATTTTAGTATTATCTGATGAAGAATATATTGCAAGCGATATTGTTATGGCTGATAGAATTGATAAAGGTGGTACTGCAATAATTAGTATTAATCTGAACGTACCTCATAATATTAAACACAATTTTACTGCATTTATTAAAGCATTCGCCAATGACCAACATTTCTACATACCATTGATAGAAGAATTAAAGATGATGTACGACAATGAATATTACGATGCTACTTATAACCTCTACGGAGAAGAATTAAAAAAGAGGCTTACATTTATCCTCTCCGCCGCAAGAGAATACACATACAAAGAAGCAAGAAATTATATCTGGAGATTTGATGCGGTTGATAATGTAATTGAAGGCGTTTATACGGGAAATACAGTAGAAGTTACATTTCCTCCGAATTTTGGAGAACTCGACCAAAACGGCTTTAATACGGAACATACGTGGCCCCGTGCAGAAGGTTCGGATGATGAGCCGGAACTGAGTGATATGTTCCACATTTATCCAACGGATAAAAATGCGAATGCCAAAAGAGGCAATTACGCTTTCGGATATGTTACTCAAAATGTAATTTGGGAAGAGGGCGACTCAAAGCTGGGATTTAATGATGAATTTGGAGAAAGATTTGAGCCGAGAGATGTGCATAAAGGGAATGTAGCTCGCAGTATGTTCTACTTTGCTTTGAGATATGCAAATAAATTCAATAATTTTAATTTCCTTGCAAAACAGGAAAGAGATTTGAGAGAATGGATGAATCTGGACTCAGTAGATAATAAAGAATCTCTGAGAAATGATTCAATCTTCAAATATCAGGAAAATCGTAATCCGTTTATTGATTATCCACAATTTTTAGAAAGGATAAACAGCATTTCCGGAGACGGTGATTTTGAAGATGTTTATGACTTTACTCTGATAAATAATGAAATGAAGTTTACTTTCGAAAATGAGAATCCTAAAACTCTATCCATTCCTTTTTATATCTATAATTCAGGAAATCGTGAAATAATAATTGAAGAAATTAACCAGATTACTAAAAATGTATTTCCGGTGGAATTTGATATAAATTTACCTGAAAGCATTGCACCCGGAAAAACTATTTCAATTCCGGTAGAAATACCAAACTCTGAAGAAAATTATGCCGAATTTGAAGTAATTGATAATTTGGGCAATAAATCAAGTCTGACTATTGAAGTTAATAAAACCGTAGGCGTAAATGATATTCCTGATAATCAAAATATTTCATATAATTATCCAAATCCGTTTGAGGAAGAAACTACAATCTCAATTAATTCCGCTTACTCCGATGATATAAGCGTTGTAATATCAGATATTTTAGGAAATACAATAAATATTTCCGATGATTTTGAATTTAGAAACGGAGAAATTCAATTTACATTTAATCCTGAAAATTTGTCAGGCAAAACATTTTACTATAATGTTTATCAATCCGGCAAAAAAATATCTAACGGTTATATGTTACAAAAATAAATAAAAGATGAAATGAAAAGAATTATATTAATTATTATTTTGGCTCTCGCAGTAAATTCATGCGAAGATAACGATTCTTGCAGTCCCGAAACCGGTGATATTCCTGAAAATAATATTACTGACCTTACTTATGAGCAGATTTCCAAAAATCCTATCGGTGGCGACCCCAGAGGTACTTATTTTGCCAATAAACCACTTTTGCTTATGATATCCACTGATACTACAAAGACTGTGATTGACAGCCTCGTAAAAAGTGAAGGGAATTTGATGTATGAATTTACAGGTGATTCAGATACGAAAGGCAATTTTACTCTTATAGAAGATTACTTCGATATTGAAGTATATCTTATCTGGAAAAATCAGTATGGACAGAGTGATATGAGTTACAGGCAGGAACTTGACAACGACCCGCCCACAAAAATCACGGGAAAATGGGAAGTGGACGATGATGTGCTTATTTTGGAAAGCTGCAACGACGAAACTGCCGTAAGATTCACTGCCAATTCCAACGGGTTATTCCTGATTAATGATTACTATGATGTAACCATTGGAAATTACAGAACTATAATGAGCTACAAACGACAAAATTAGACTATACCAAAAAGGGTTAAACAATACCTCTGAAAAGATTATGATAATAAAATATAGTATTTCAAGCGTCCTCGCCTGAATTAAACAGGCGAGGATGCCTGTTTTACACGCATTATTATGCTAATATTGTTGGCATTTTGGTATCAATCTCAATAATTTATATTGTCTTTTTAAAAGATATTCGGTATAATCAAAGCTTTTGAAGCATTTTTCTTGCCTGTGGAGTAAATTTGTTTGCCGGATAAATTGATACGAATTCTTTGAAAATCTCTCTGGCTTTATCTGCTTTTCCGCTTTTTATTAAACATTCTGCTTTCAAAAAGTGGGACTCAGGCTTGTAATTAGATTCACTATTATTTATTATTTTATCAAGGTGCATAAGTGCTGAAGAATAGTCTTCAGTATTAAAGTAGGATTTGGCAATGTAGTAATTTACCGGATTTGATAAATCTTTTACTTTATCATTTTCAATTTCTTTTAAAGTTTGTATTGCAAGAGCAAATTTTCCTGCATTGAAAAATTTTATTCCGGCTTCAAACCTGTTTCTGTCTTGGTTGTTATCAATTACGGGTTCTGTATTTTCATAGCTTACTTTCACTTTTTTCGTTTTCGTTAATTTTTCATCAGGTTTAATTATAAAATTATTATCTCTTTTTTCAGTGGCAGATTTTACCGGTTTTACCGATTGTTTTTTTTCCGGTTTTGATTCGATTTCCGCAATTCTGCTTTCCAGATTTGATATTTTACTTTGCAGTTTTTCAAATTTTTCGTCAGACTTCTTCTGTTTACTCCGAATTTCATCCATCTGATTATTCAGAGTTGATAATTTTTCTGAGTAATCAATTTGTTCACTTTTGTTATTCATATTAGAATTATCCGAGGTTTCTTCTGATGTCTCATACATAATAGGAGTGCCGGCTACCACTTCATCAGGTTGGATTATATTCTCATCTGCAGCACTATTATCTGTAATTTTATTTTCACTATTTTGTTTGATATTATTCTCAAACTCTTCTATGCGAGACAATTCAAAATCTCTTTTAGATTGGTCATCTATATTTTTGTCAGTATTTTCATTTTTTTTCTCATTTTTTTCAGATATATTACTTTTTTCAGAAATAACCTTTGCATTATGGAATCCCGGTGGTCTCATTCCTGAGCAGGAAACAAAAAGTGATGCTAATAATATCAATATGAATAATATTATTATATTACTATTTTCTGTAATTTTATGTATCATAGTATTATCAAGTATTTCATAAAACATAATGCCTAATACTCTTCTTTATTCAATTAAAATGCCAAAACAAATAAATTACAGACATTTTATTCTTATTATTGCATTTTATTTAAAAACTAATTTGCAAAATATCGCAAAAAGATTTATATTGCTACATTGTTATTTTGTTTAATTAATATTTTGGTGAATTTTTATGAAAAGAATATTTATACTTGTACTAATCGGACTTTTTACATTTTCTGCTAAAGCGCAGGACAACTTATCTTTAGATGGCTGGAAAGTAAACGGTACATCTCAGATTATACCATATTTTGATGGCAGGGACTTCAATAATGACACTTATGCTCCAGGACATACTTCAATGAAAACTATTCTCGGGGTTACAAAATCTTTTGGAGAAAAAGTAGATTTCAGAGTAGCTGTGCAGGACTGGCGTGTATTTGGTAATAACAAATCAGTAACTTATGATGAAAATGCTCTCCATCTTATGGAAGGCTGGGTAAGATTTAACGATATTTTCGGAATGCCTGTTTCATTGAAAGCCGGAAGATTTCAGATGAGTTACGGCTCTGAAAGATTTATCGGTAAAAGTTTCTGGAATTATCAGGAACGTAAATTTGACGGATTTGTATTTAATTACACCGGCGATAATATGTTTATTGATTTTTTCCTTACTAATCACAGCTCTGAAATTACTTCACAGACTTTCAGTAAAATTCCGAATACTTCCTATATAGAACCTTACAGCAATTACAATATTTATGGATTGTGGTATAATAACACTGCATTCGATGGGCAGACTTTTGATATATTTGCCTATCTTGATGAGAATGCTGCTACTGTAGGCGGCGAACCGGCATTAAACAGATATACAATCGGTTTTGATTATTATGGAAAATTCGGCATAATTAAACCAAATGTTGAGTTTGGCTATCAATTAGGCAAAGCCGGCGACAAAGACATTTTAGCATATCTTGCATCGGTAAGTGCCGATGTGGATTTGGATCCTC
This sequence comes from uncultured Hyphomicrobiales bacterium, assembly GCA_964542835.1. Lineage (GTDB taxonomy): Bacteria > Bacteroidota > Ignavibacteria > Kapaibacteriales > UBA2268 > CAZIXJ01. The sequence continues at coordinate 679 of CAZIXJ010000161.1, read as the reverse complement.
TCGGAGTTAAATTTGGGCTTGATATGCACTCTGGCTCTGAAGATGGTAATGCAGAAGAGATTAATACATATGATAATTATCTTGCCGGGAAACATAAGTTTTTCGGACTTATGGATTATTTTGTAACGGCAAGAGGCAGCGGTTATGCAGGAATCGGAGTGAATGATATTTACGGCGGAGTATCTTACAAATCCGGCAAATACAAATATTCACTGATGGCTCACTATTTTATGGCCAATGCTGAAAATGAGAATATCATCTATGACGGAGAAGAAGCCGGAACTGCATTCGGTACTGAATTTGATTTAATTCTGAGATATACTATCAATAAAGGTATTTTCGTAGAAGCAGGACAGGGGCTTTTCTTACCGGGAGATTTAATGAAAGCCGTTTATAATGGAAATGAAGATATGGCATTTTTAAGTTATCTCAGAGCTGTAGTTAAGCTGTAAAGATAATATAACCTTAAAACAATTATGAGGCTGCTCCGAAATATGATTTTTCAGGGCAGCCTCATTTTTTTTGCTTAATAAAAACTAATACCAAAACACCAACAAGATTAGTAATATAATTTCCCACTTATAATTGGACTAATACTAAGTTGCATTCAAAGGTATTAGATTGAAGTATTTCCCATCGGGTAAACCCGATGGTTATAGACGTTATACAACCGTTGGGT
>CAZIXJ010000160.1:4960-6598 GCA_964542835.1 uncultured Hyphomicrobiales bacterium | reverse complement strand
CTTGTTTCCTATGTTTAAGGTATCCTTTTTTGAGGCATACCGTGAAGTCAGGAAAAAGAACGTGCCGACTATGGAAAATATCTTATACGCAACATTGCAGAGCAGATAGAACCTGAGTATGGAAGTGGATTTTCAACTCGACAGTTGGAGCGATGCCGTCAGTTTTATCGTACATATCCAATTGCGTCCGCAGTGCGGTCGCAATTGAATTGGTCTCAATACAGAATGTTAATTAGTATAGATGACGATGATAAACGTGAATATTACGAACTTGAGGCAGTTAAAAATAACTGGACTGGCAGAGAGCTGGAACGACAGATTAATTCTAACTTGTATGAAAGATTACTGCTCAGCAATGATAAAGAGAGCGTTTTGGCAGTAGCAAGAAATGAAAAGATACCTGAATCACCTAAAGAAATAATTAAAGACCCTATGATGCTTGAATTTCTTGGTTTGGAACGGAAATCGCATTATTATGAAAAAGAGTTAGAAAGTGCTTTGATTGAACATTTGCAGAATTTTATGCTGGAGCTTGGAAATGGATTTTGTTTTGTAGCGAGGCAAAAAAGATTTTTAATTGAAGATGATGAATATTTTGCTGATTTAGTTTTTTACAATCGTTTGTTGAAATGCTTTGTAATTATTGAAATAAAAACACAAAAAATCTCGCATAATGATTTGGGGCAGTTGCAGATGTATGTGAACTACTACGACAGAAAAGAAAAACTGCCTGAAGAAAACTCAACAATTGGAATACTGCTTTGTGCAGATAAAAACAACGCAATGGTAAAGATGGCTTTACCTGAGAATAATAAAACCATATTAGCAAGTAAGTATGAAATGTATCTACCAAGCGAATCTCAACTTCTTGTAGAATTAAAAAAAGAATTGTATATTAATGATAAATAGAAAGTATAATATGAATACAAACACAAATATAAACAATCAGACATCCGATGTTTGGAAAATTGAAATGTATGATGTGGTTGTGAATAAATTCATTATAAGCACCCTCACCCCAGCCTTCTCCCTGAGGGAGAGGGAGCATCGCATTGACATTTCTCATCTGCCGAGTGGTGTATATTTCGTGAGGATTGGGAATCAGGTAAAGATGTTTGTGAAGAGGTGAATTAATACTAAGACATCCGATGTTTTGAAAACATCGGATGTCTATCACTAAGATTTCTCCCTTTTTATAAAAGGGAGTGCTTTTTCGCAAGAAAAAGCGAGGGATTAGATTGTTTAGCCGACGGCTTATACCAAAACGCTAAAAAGTATAGCATTAATAATCATGGTAGTTTAAGCGTCCTCGAATGAAATAAACAGCCAAGGACCACTGTTCTACCACATATATATTGCTATTCTTGTTTTCAGTTTAGTATTAAGCCGTCGGTTACAAAGTATAGGTGGATATTCAAACACCGGATGTTTCTAAAATTATTCAATACATTCTTAATTAATCGTCAATACCATATAAATATGTTTAATATAAGGAATTATGGTTATGCAAAATCAAATAGCAATCGGCTATAAACAAATTGTCAATTTAGCTTATTTACTTCCTGACGAAGATAAGAAAAAACTAATTATTGAGTTGCAAAGTGCATTAAATAACAAAGATGAAAGAAAATTAGGTGA
>CAZIXJ010000160.1:0-4950 GCA_964542835.1 uncultured Hyphomicrobiales bacterium | reverse complement strand
GGACAAATCCAAATATCAGATGATTTTGATGAACCATTGGAAGACTTTAAAGAGTATATGCAATGAAATATTTAATTGATACTCATATTTTTATATGGATGATTGGTTTATCTTATAAAATACCAAAAAACATAATTGGGATATTAAAGGATTCTCAAAATGATATTTCGGTTAGTTTGGCTTCAATTTGGGAAATATCAATAAAAACAAGTATTGGAAAATTAAGTTTACCATTTGAACTTGCTGAAATATTTGGTGAAATTGAAAAATTAAATATTAGCATTTTAAACATTAGTTTAGACCATCTAATAAAAGTAGCGGATTTCCCATTTCACCACAAAGACCCTTTTGACAGATTAATAATTTCACAGGCAATTATAGAAGGGTTGCCGGTTATTTCAAGTGATAAGCAATTCAAATTGTATGAAATAGAATGTATTTGGTAAAAAATTCTAAATAATATCTTGCTTTATCAAGTCATCCGATTACTCCAAGTCTTTGGATGAATGTGGCGAATCTGCCAACAGGAGTGTATTTCATCAAGATTGGTGAAAGTGGAGAAGTTTGTGAAGAAGTAGATATATTAAAAACGTAGAGACGAGGCGGTGCCTCGTCTTTGTGGAAGATGTTCTTTGAAAAACATGAATAGCCCCGTGCTTCAGCTCGGGGTAATATTGGGCTAAAGCCCTGTTATTTTCTTCGGATAATAAACCCCGAGATAAATCTCGGGGCAATTGATGTTCATTTCTCCCTTTTTATAAAAGGGAGTTGTTTTTCAGGATTAGAAAAAAATAATTTGTTGAAAAAAACGATAGGTAACTATGGCTAATATATTTGAATTTAAGGGATACAGACCGGTAATAGATGAAAGTGCATTTGTACACCCGAATGCTACTGTAATCGGAAATGTAATCATCGGAAAAAATGTTTACATAGGTCCGGGTGCGGCTATACGCGGAGATTGGGGCGAAATAATAATAAAAGACGGTGCAAATGTACAGGAAAACTGCATTATACATATGTTCCCCGGAGTAACCGTAGTGCTGGAAGAATCAGCCCACATAGGACACGGTGCAGTAATACACGGCGGACATATAGGCAGAAACTCGCTTGTGGGGATGAATGCGGTTGTAATGGATAATGCCGTAATCGGTGAAGAGTGCATAATAGGTGCTTTATGTTTCGTTCCTGCTGATATGAAAGTGCCGGACAGAAAAGTTGTAGTAGGTAATCCCGCAAAAATAGTAAAAGATGTAAGCGACACTATGGCAGAATGGAAAACCGAAGGCACCAAGCTATATCAGCAACTTCCAAAAGAAAATTTTGAAAATATGAAGGAATGTGAACCGTTAAGAGAAATTCCAAAAGGCAGAAAAAAACAGGAATATGGCTTTAAAACTTGGAAGGATTATCAAAAAGAAAGAAAATAAAGGGTTGATATTAAAATTTCTTGATTGGGTGGAACGTATAGTAAACAGACTGCCCGACCCGTTTTTTATATTTATATTTTTTTCAGTTCTAATTATTTTTGTTTCATTTTTTGCTTCTGCTTCGGGAGTTTTTGTTGTTAATCCCGGTACGGGTGAAAAAGTATTTGCCGAAAATCTCTTAAGCATTGATTACTTCGTAAAAATGCACACCGATTTAATTGGTAATTTTGTAGGCTTTCCTCCATTGGGAGTTGTATTCGTTGCTCTTATAGGTATTAGTGTTGCAGACCATACAGGATTTATAAGCACTGCACTGAAATGGTTCACATCTTCAATGCCCGACAGATTTCTAACTGCAGCTTTACTATTTGCAAGCGTAAACGGCAGCGTAATAGCCGACGCGGGGTTTGTGCTTATGCCGGCGATAGGTGCAGCACTTTTTGCAGGAGCCGGCAGAAATCCGATTGCAGGTCTTGTAGCCGGTATGGCAGGGCTTTGCGGCGGCTTCAGTGCAAATATACTGCTTACCGCACTCGACCCGCTTCTTTCTGCATTTACTGATTCCGGTGCAAAATTATTGAACCCTGAATATGATGTATTTGCTTCTGCGAATTATTTCTTTATGATAGCATCAACTTTTGTAGTTACTGCTGCAGGAGTTCTGGTAAATAACAAGTTTGTAGAGCCGAGACTGGGTAAATGGAATAGAGAGAACTCCGATTTATCCGAAAATGAAATTCAGGACAATATTACACCAAAAGAAAAAAGGGCTGTTGTCATATCTTTGGCAGTTTTTGTGATAATCTTTACATTGATAATTCTCTCGATAATACCCCAAGATGGTTTTATGCGGGGAGATTCAGGAAGCTACACTCCGTTTTACAAAAGTCTTATTGCCTTTATTGTTATTATTTTCCTTTTACCTTCGATTATATACGGATATATGACAGGCAGTATCAAAAAACTGAATGATATATCCAATATGATGAGCAAAACATTCAATACTATGGGACCTTATATATTGCTGGCATTTGCTGCCGGGCAGTTTATAGCGTATTTTAACTGGTCTAATCTCGGAATTATCACTGCGGTAAATGGTGCTGAAATGTTGAAAGGGATTGGTCTTCAGGGAATATGGCTAATGGTTGGTTTCCTGACTATATCCTCGATTATGAACATATTCATATACAGCGCCTCTGCAAAATGGGCTTTATTCGCACCGGTATTTGTACCAATGTTTATGCTTATGGATATATCACCGGAAATGACGCAACTGCTGTACAGAATGGGAGATTCCATCACGAATATGATTACTCCGCTTCTTCCCTACTTCCCTATTGTTCTGGCATTTGCAAAAAAATACGATAAAGATATTACATTTGGAAAATTAGTTTCATCACTACTGCCGTATTCCATCGCTCTTTATATTTTCTGGGTAATATTCCTTATAATTTGGTATTTCCTCGGATTGCCGATAGGGCCCGATGCAGAAATGATGATGAGATAGAATCTAAAAAAGTATATTTTCCGCTTCTTACTAAAATTGCATTCTGACTTTTACCTTTTTATTTTCTAAATTCTTTAAATGACTTGGAAGAATAATATTGTTATTAACAACTGTAGAATCAAATTCGACATAATTCATACATTCACCTCAAAATTGTTACTGAATAATAAACGGATTATTATAAAAATAATTTTCCAAGTCTTTAAACGAACCTTCGAAAGGCTCTGAAAAGAGCATAGCATCAGTGAAACAAGGGGTTGCAACCCCTTGTTCAAATTAAATGAATAGCTCCGATTTTTAAATCGGGTTTTTTATTAGCCATTTAACCGAACCCCGAGCTGAAGCACGGGGCTATTGAAAATTGCAACAAAGCCTCGTTCCCAAACGCTGTGCTGTACTTCGGCTAAGCTCAGCAACCGCCTGTAGAATGAGCGGAGTTTGTGAATGATGTGTGGAAAATAGGAGTTTGTGAACGAATTAAAATATTTTAGATAATCCCGCCTGTTTGCAGATTTCATTAGCAGTAATTCTATCAAATTGCTTATGCCTTTTTACAGGAATAATTGTTTTACCATTAGAATATATCGAATGATTTCTACCTTCTCTTTGCAATTGAAAATTGTTCTCATTAAGATATTTAATCAAATCTCTTCTTTTAACTGACATTAGCGGATACCGGCTGAATAGATTCTATAAAATTACTTCTCAAAGGAATTTCTTTGCCGAGTTCTTTGTATGTAATTAACATTTGTTCGAGTGCATCTTTAAGGCTTGCCCTGCAATCATCGAGGTTCTTTCCTTCGGTTACTACTTCGGGCCACTCAAGAATTTGCCCCATATAGCCGGAGTCAATTTTTGTAAAATTAGCTGTATAAGTCATGATTCTCTCCATATTTTGAAGATATAAACGATTTTGGTAATGAGGTATTTTATAGAGCATTTCGTAAATGTTTTTAATTTAAAGGCTCTGAAAAGAGCATAGCATCTGTGAAACAAGGGGTTGCAACCCCTTGTTTAAATGAATAGCCCCGATTTTTAAATCGGGGTTTTTATTAGTCTAAAGTCTGATAGGGTGTAGTATTAGTAAACTCCGAGATAAATCTCGGGTCTGGTGAATTATTCCCCCTCATTGCGAAACCGATACTTCGGCAGGCTCAACGTCTTCTACATTCAGTATTCGTTTGGAAAGTAAAAGAATGTGATTATGAATTTAAAACCAAAACTTTAATCCAATATTCGCAGATAAAAAATCTATTGTTTTAGAATCAAATTCATCATTAGAGGAATCATTCAGATAAATCTCATAAGCAGCATATTGATTTTCTTCTCTGCTTTTGCCGATTAAGTTTGCATTTGTATATCCCACAGATAATTCAATTGAAACCGGAGTATATGGGATATTGAGCCTGCCGCCTGTTTCAGCTTGAAAGCCCATTCTAAATTCAGGAATCACATCTGCATAATCGTCAATGTATCTTACAGAGCCTGATATTAAGTTGAAACCAATTCCAAATTTTCCGAAATAATTCAGCAAGTCATTTTCATTGCCAAAGGAATACTCTATACCCGGCAAAAATGAAAGAATATGAAGTGTAGCTTCTTTCTCATAATATGAAAAGAATGGTTTTATTCCATTATTTACAGAAAACATAACTGCCTGATTTGATATAAAAAAACTGTATTTCTTATCAGGTAAACGATAAAAAAGCGTAATCTCTCCTTTTATAGAAGTTGTATTCTTATCACCAAAAGGAAATTCTGCATAGTCCCCATACATCATAAACTGCTCTTCTGTTCGGTTCAATGTACCTTGCATTTCATTTGATACACCAAGATTTGTAAAAATATTACCACCAACATACAAACTCCATTGTCCCGAAATTTTTTTTATTTGAGAATTAGCATTGGTGATGTTAAAAAACAAAAAACCAAGCATAATTAAAAATACAGTTCTTTTCATTTTAATGTCTCATTCAATATTTTACAATAATTAATGCAAATATAAAAAAAAAA
>CAZIXJ010000159.1:0-6600 GCA_964542835.1 uncultured Hyphomicrobiales bacterium | reverse complement strand
CTTTCAGGAAATGATGCATTTAAAATTGCAGATAAAATTTTTTCAGGTAAAAAAAGAATATCGGAAACAAAATCCCACAGGATTTTATACGGGAAAATAATAAATGAAGATAAATTAATTGATACTGTAACTGCTTCTGTCTTTCATCAGCCAAATTCATATACAGGCGAAAATATTGTAGAATTCGGTTGCCACGGCGGTAATCTTATTTATAACGAAATTATTGATTTATTAATAAAATCAGGTGCTGATTATGCCGCACCCGGTGAATTTACAAAAAGAGCATTTCTCAATGGTAAGCTCGACCTCACCCAAGTGGAAGCAGTAGCTGATATTATTCATTCTAATTCAGTGCCTGGTACACAAACCGCAGCACGGCAGCTTGACGGAATGTTTACAATAAAACTAAATGAACTTAGAAAACGTCTTCTTGATATATCCGGTTTGCTTGAGCTGGAGCTTGATTTTTCGGAAGAAGATATCGAATTAATTGATAAAACTGAAATAATTGATAAAATAAAAAAAACTAAAAACTATTGCAGCGAACTTGCAGATTCATTTTCTTCTGCAGAAATTATGAGGTCAGGCTTTTTTGCAGGTATTGCAGGCTTTCCTAATTCGGGCAAATCCACTTTATTCAATGCTCTTCTTAAGCACAAAAGAGCGATTGTAAGCGAAATACCCGGCACTACAAGAGATTATCTGGAAGGCTCTGTTATGCTCAATGGAATTGCAGTAACCCTCTTTGATACAGCGGGAATACGAGAATCTGGAGATGTAATAGAAATAGAGGGGATAAAGCTCGTAAATACTATCATTTCTCAGGCTAATCTCGTTTTTGTTTTGAATGATATTACAGAATCTCCTGAGTTTTCAAGAGATTTATTAAAAGCATTAGAAAAAAAGTATCCTGATACTCAATTTGTTTATGTGCAAAATAAAATAGACCTTGTAAATAAAAATATACTTGATAATAATGAAATAAATATTTCTGCTTCAGAATCCCGTAATATTGATATTCTGAAAGATATTCTGGATAAAGCAGCACAGAGTTCGGTAAACAGAATTTCAGATGTTCTTATTAATTCGAGGCATTACCGATTACTGAATGAAGTAATTGATTTTTTAAATAATGCACTTGAAAGTATAGAGAATGATATGGAAAATGAAATTATAGCAATAGATATTCGTAAAGCGACTAAAATATTAGGTGAAATTACAGGTGAAGAATGGAATGAAGAAGTTCTGGACCATATATTTTCACGTTTTTGTATAGGTAAGTAATATAATGGAGGAATTATGATTAAGCATGTGGTAATGTTTAAATTTAAAGACAACGCAGAAGGTAACCCTAAGGCTGATAATGTAAAGAAAGTAATGGATATGTTAGGTGAACTTCCTCAAAAAATCAAACAGATAAAAGAATATGAAATTGGAAAGAGTTTCATTAATTCAGTGCGTGCATCCGATTTGGTGCTTATTTCAGCATTTGATTCTGTAGAAGATTTAGATAAATACAGAGTTCATCACGAACACGTGAAAGCTGTTGATTTTATTACAAAAGTAGTTGAGACTTCCACGGTAGTAGATTTTGAAACTGAATAAGTCATATTGCTCGGTAGCAATATTTATAAATGTATTTCGTTATTGCTAATTTATAATTTATGTGGGGTTAAATTTATGTCTTATTATTTCAGTAAAATTTTAAAGACAGACTTTGAGTCTGCTACTCAGAAAGTAAAAGATGAGTTGATGAAAGAAGGGTTTGGAGCTTTGAGTGAGATTGATTTGCATGAAAAATTCAAGGCAAAACTCGAAAAGGATTTCAGAAAATACAAGATAATTGGTGCATGTAATCCGAAAATATCATATGAAGTATTACAGCACGATGACAAAGCCGGCACTATGCTCCCATGCAGTGTAGTAGTGCAGGAAATTGCTCCCGGAAAGATAGATATATCAGTAGCTGATCCTGTAAAGTCACTGCAGGCAATAGAAAATGATAAAGTACAGGAGCTTATTGCAGGAGTAAGAGGTTCCCTTGAATCTGTAATAAACAGATTGTAGAAATATTCATTAAATTTAAAGTTTAAACCCGGGTAATTTATTAATTATTCGGGTTTATTTTTATATCACCTTTGTAATAAGCATATATTGACTCATAAATGAGTACAAATATTAAAATAATTATAGAGCCGAGAATTACCATAAGAGAGCGGACAGGAGCAGCCCTTTTATGTGGTACTCTTGCTTCGTCAAGCACTTCCACTTCGCTTACGTCTCTTTTTTCCTGAATTGCTTCCTGATAATACTGGGTTTGAAGATAAATTAGAACATGCTCCATTATTTCTCTTTCTCTCATCAGATTATAGTATTGACGCATTAATCTCGGAATGCTGTCCACCGGAATAGCAAACTTATCAGTCGGGATTAGCCCGCCCTGCTGTGATTTGCTGTACTGATTTCTCAGTATTTCATATTTATCTTTAAAAGCTCCAAGTTGAGGTGAATTTTTTGAAAATACTTTCTGAGCTATTTTATATTCAAGTTCGGATACAGATAATTCTTTTGCTATTTCCAGACCTTGCTTAGCCATTGATGCAGTTTGTTCAGTAATTTCAAGTACATTATTTTTTTCCTGAAAACTCTGAATGCTTCTTTCAAGAGAATCAAGTTTGTCAATATGAATATCAATTTCTTTTTTTATGTATCTTCCCGATTGTTTGGCAGAAGAAATGCTTTGAGTAAGCAAAACATTATTAAGTCCGTCAACAGCCAGATTATTAATTTTTGCAGATAATGAAGCTATACTGTCAGAATCAGCCGAAGAAGGAAACCAATCCGAAGTAAGAGAAACATTGATTATCGTAACGCCACTTTTCAGCACATCAGTTTTTATGGAATATCTTATAAAATCAACAAGTTCGGGATATGGTGCTTCTCTGAAAAAAGGGTGTTCAGTAAGGTTTTGCTTATTAATAACGTAATCAGCTACTCTGCGGGAAATTAAAATTTCAGAAAAAAGCAAAGAATTATCATCACTTCCGAGACCGCCAATATTAAGAGCAGAAGATACATTCCCGAGCATACTTGCAATTCCCGGAGAATTGCCGCTACCTGTATCAGGCATTATCGAAGATTCGGAAATATATTTGTGAGGCATAATAAAAGAAAATCCAATCAATAAAATTAAAAGCACCAAAGTCTTAATAAAAATTGATTTTTTTTTCAGAAAAAATAATTTAGAAATGTTTTGTATTGTTAATTCATTTTTGTTCATAATATTATCTCATATTCATTATAGTAATAACAATACCGAATACAGTTGCAAGTTCGGCAGTAATAGTAAGTGCCTGAGTAAAAATTTCCATAAATGTAACTTCATCTTCAGGCGGCACAAGTATTACGTCACCGGGTTCAATAACATAATTCATATCTTTTGCAAGGAATATTTCTCCCTGAGATTTCGTTAATAGTGTTTCATTCGGTTCCGATCTGTATCCGAACCCACCTGCTCTTTCAATATAATCTAGATATGTAAGCCCCTGTACATACTTAATTTTTCCGGGAGCATTTACTCTTCCCTGAACGTTTACAAATTCATTTTTTCTTGGAACTATTATTGAATCTTTATGAAAAAGCTGCACATTTTCCTGAATACCACCTACATTTCTGTAATTTTTAAAATTAACTGATATTACTCCTTTTTTCTCTCTTACACGTGCCTGATAATACTTAAATTCGGACTTAGACATTTCACTCGGCGGTAATTTATCAAGCCTTTCCATCTCAGGGTCTTTTCTGTTCAAATCAAGCTGTCGGATAAATTCCGCATTTTCAAGAGAAGCGTCTTCAGTAAATCCACCACATTTATCTATTAATTCATTAAGAGTCATTTCTCCTTCTACTATTGCGTATTTTCCGGGATACTTTACTTCGCCTTCTACTATTACATATTCAACTTTATCCCAGTTGTGAATTTTCCTTACGTATATTCGGTCTCCTCTCTGCAATTCAAAATCAATATCAGAAAAGCTGATTTCAAGAAAATCATTATATCCCGACAAATCAAAAGTTTTTTCAATTAATTGTTTTCGGTTTTCAGAAAAACGCTTAAACAAAACCTCATCGAGCTTTGCAGATGCAGTAAATCCCTGACCATAAGCAAGCAAGTCAGAAAACATATCACCTTCTACGTATTCATATTCACCGGGATTAAGCACTTCTCCATAAATACCTATTTCGGAATATTCGTCAATTTTTGGAACTATAATTATATCTCCGCCTCTTACGTAAGGATTAGCATCTTCATCACCCATAAAGTAGTATTTCATCAAATCTACATTAATAAGTTTTTTTTCCCTTCGTAGCATTATGTTTCTTACTGATGAATCAAAATCAGCACCGCCGGCTTTATCAATAATTTCTGACACTCTGTCAGTAGCAGTTGCCGGTACAGACATAGATTTTCCTATGGATCCGGTTACATAAACTTTAAACTTTCTTATATCATCAAGCAATACAAAGATATTCTCGGTATTATAGAAATACTGAAGCTGCTCATATATTAAGTCGTAGGCTTCAGAAAGTGTTTTGTCTTTTATAAGTACAGTGCCTGCACCTTCCAGCATAAGATAGCCTTCAGGAGAAATCATAGATTTGAATTCGATATTTTCAACAGGGGAAATTATCGAAATTTTGAAAGCATCATTCGGTCCTAATACATACTTATCAGGGTCTATGGCTTTTTCCAACAAATTTTTCTTCTCTTCATTAAGAGATTTCATAGCTTCAAAAGCCATTGTATCTATTTCATTTTTTGTAGCTCCTGTAATAATTTTTGTTGTGGACTGCGACAGCAGCACTGAATTAATACAGATAAAAAATAATAATAAAAATTTAATTTTCATAAACTCGTTATAATTATTAGAACAATAACTACAAATATAATAATTATATACGTTTTTTTTACAATAAAATATTTTTTTTATTAATTAATATAGTAATATTACTGATTTTATGTATTCAGAAATTTTAAATTTAGCTAAAGATACAGCTTTAAAAGCAGGAGATTTATTAAAATCAGGTTTCGGAACCGATTTTAATATAAGTTCAAAAAAAGCAGTAAATGACCTCGTAACCGAATATGACAACAGAGCTGAGGATTTGATAATAAAAAATCTTTCCGCCTTCGATAATTCCTACAGTTTTCTTGCTGAAGAAGGAGGGGATACAGGAGAATATAAAGAAGAAGGTATCCGCTGGATTATTGACCCTCTGGATGGAACTGTTAATTTTGCTCATTCGATTCCAATATTTTCTGTGAGCATAGCTGCCGAACACAAAAATAAAATCATAGCTGGAGTAGTTTATAATCCTGTCTCTGATGAATTTTTCTATGCATCAGAGAATGCAGGAGCATTTTTTAATGGAAATAAAATAAAAGTATCTGATAATAATGATTTCTACAAATCTTTGCTGGTTACCGGATTCCCTTATAATGTGCAGGAAAATCCCTGCCATACTATTGATTTATTCGTAAAAATCATACAGATGGGAATACCCGTAAGAAGGTTAGGTTCTGCTGCACTTGATTTGGCTTATGTAGCAGCAGGAAGATTCGAAGGATTCTGGGAAATTGGTCTCAAACCTTGGGATGTAGCAGCCGGACAACTTATAGTAAAAGAAGCAGGCGGAAGAGTATCTCAGTTTAATGATGAAGAGTATTCAATATTTGATAATACAATACTCGCTACAAATTCTCTGATACACAAAGAAATATCTAAAGTTCTCGAAAATTGCAGGCATATATAATATGGAAATTGAAATTTTTTATATGTCGGGTGCAGGGAATTTATTCACTGTAATAGATAACAGAAAGTATAATTTTACTCAATCTGAATTGCCCGGTTTGGCTCAAAAATTATGCAATCTCAATTTCAAAACAGAAGGATTTCTAGTAATAGATAAATCAACGGAAAATGATTTTAGCGTTCTTTTTTTTAATCCTGACGGTACTTCTGATATGATGTGTGGTAATGGTGGGCGATGCGCCATTTTCTTTGCAGGTGAACTTGATTTCTTTGAAAATAAAAAGAATGTAACTTTTGATATGTCAGGGGAAATATATGACGGAGAATTTAAGAATGGTTTAATATCTCTGTATCTTCCAGCTCCTAACTCTTTTATATCAGGGAAATCTATCACTCTTGATGAAGCAAATATCGAATACGCCTTCGCTGATGTAGGCTCTAAACATATAGTTATTAATTTTGATTCATTATTCGCAGATTGCAATTTTGACACAACAGACATTTCAGGCATTGCTGCCAAATTAAGATATTCAAAATCATTTGCCCCTGAAGGAGTGAATGTTAATATTTTCAAAACAGACAGTAATAGCACTCAAATCCTTCTAAAGACTTATGAAAAGGGAGTCGAAGGCATTACGGGTGCATGTGGTACTGGAGCAATATCAACGGCTCTCAATGCCGTGAAAAATTTGAATTACTCTTCACCCGTCAAAATAATACCCCCAAGTGGCATCCCACTTGAAATTGATTTCAAATGCACTTCGGATAATATTTCTGCAATAGAATT
>CAZIXJ010000158.1:5851-6617 GCA_964542835.1 uncultured Hyphomicrobiales bacterium | reverse complement strand
AAGCGTAAGGGCGTTGAGCAAAGCCGAAACGCCTAAGTGTCAATAAAATATGAGGTAAGATATGAACCGGATTTTTACAATTTTATTCTTAATGGCTACTTTCACGCTATCGGCTCAAGAGCCGATAGACACAGACGGCAACGGCTATCGAAATATATCAACTCTTGATGAATTGCGCTGGATAAGCGAAAATGATTCATCATGGAGCTGGAACTTCGAGCTGGATAATGATATTGACGCAAGCGATACAAGGAATTGGAACAGCGGGAAAGGTTGGTCACCTATTGGTAATGGAATAGTAGAATTTACAGGTAATATTAATGGTAATGGATATTTTATCTCCAATATTTTTGCCAACAGACTTGATGAATCTTCTATTGCTTTCATTGGTGTAGCAAATAACTCCGAAATAATTAATTTACATTTAAAAAATTGTAGTTATTCGGGATTCTATAATGTATCTTCATTAATGGCTTACAGCTCCTATGAGAACGAAATTCTTTTTTGTAGTGCTACAGGTAAAGTTGAAGGAAAGCAGACAGTTGCCGGTTTAGTTGCATATAATGGAGGTAACATTGAAAATTGTTTTGCTCAAGTTGATGTTGAAGCAGATCGAACGGTAGCAGGATTTGTAGCAAATAATGTTGCTAATTCAGAAATTTTAAAATGCTATTCTACCGGAAAGATTGAATATCAGTCAAAACCTTTTGGAGGGTTTGTTGCATTGAATGAAGGAGGTGTTGAAAATTGCTTCTGGGACAGAGAT
>CAZIXJ010000158.1:0-5841 GCA_964542835.1 uncultured Hyphomicrobiales bacterium | reverse complement strand
ACTAAATTTATAGCAATTGTTTCTGCAAAAGGAGGTGTTGGTAAAACTACATCTGAAATGCAGAAGCAAGAAACATTTGAAAATTCAGATTGGAACTTCATGTATATTTGGAGTATTAAAGACAGCTATCCTGAAATAGATTTTATATCCGATTTTTATACTGAACCGATTGATAAAAATGAGAATGGATATTATGATATAATGTCATTAAGTAATCTTTTATGGATTATTGAAAACAAAGAATCATGGTCATGGGATTATGAATTTTTAAATGATATTGATGCATCTGGCATTGATACAGTTTATAGTATAAAAGGTTGGAAACCATTGGGAGATACTACAACACCATTTACAGGAAGTATTTTAGGGCATGGTCATACAATATCCAATTTAAAAATAAGCAGGCCTAAATCATCTTATGTTGCTTTTATTGGTGTTGGAAAAGATATAAAAATTGAAGATTTACACATCTATAATTGTGATATTAAAGGGCAAAATTATGTATCCTCTTTAGTATCAATTATTGATGAAAATTGCGTAATTAAATATTGTAGCGCCAAAGGACAAATTGAAGGAAACAATGATGTCGGAGGATTAGTTGCCGAAAACTCCGGATTCATTCATAATTCTTATTCACTTGTTAATATTAGTAGTAATAATTCTGCAGCAGGATTTGTTAATTCAAATTTATACTCAGGAAGAATATTATACTGTTATTCTGCCGGAAAAATTTCATCTGCTTCAAATCAAGTTGGCGGGTTTACAGAGTTTAATGAAGGTATTGTAGCAAATTGTTTGTGGGATAGAGAAGCCGGTGAAATAAGTGAGTCTAATGGCGGAGAAAGTAAAACTACTACAGAAATGAAAACTAAAGCTACTTATGAATATGCCAACTGGAATTTCGAAAACATTTGGAAAATTGGAGCCGGCTATCCATTTCTAAAAACTGGTGAAGATTTTGAAATTGGTCCTAAAGATGATGATAACAATGGTTATATAAACGTAAAGAATTTTGAAGATTTATTGTGGATTGCTATAAATAAAGAATATTATAACAAAGACTTTGAGCTTGATAAAGATATCGACGCAAGTGAAACTAAAAAATGGGAAAAAGGATGGAGACCGATTGGAAATGAAGAATATCAATTTACAGGCATGATAAATGGTAATGGTTTTTCAATTGATAACTTATATATTAACACTCCTAATTTAGATTATGTAGGATTAATCGGATATACAACTTCCGGCTCCATTCAAGATATCACTTTAAATAATTGCGATATTACCGGAAATAATTATGTAGGAGCTATAGCAGGTTTAAGTCGCCATTGTAGTTTCAAAAATTGTTTTATTAATGGAAATATTTCAGGTAATGATTATGTAGGAGGTTTAACATCAACTTACAAACATATTTATAGTTGTAAAACTGAAGGTAATATTATGGCAGTTGGTGATTATACAGGTGGTTTGGCTGCTTTTTCTCAATTTAATGAGAATTATATAAATTCAATAAGTGTAAACAATTCCATATCTAATATGAATATTATCGGAAATGACTATGTTGGTGGCATTGTTGGTTGGAATAAAATGATGATTGACAGTTCTACATATATCGGTAATATCCAAGGTGAAAATTTTGTTGGAGGAATATCTGGTAAATCAATTGGTGCAATATTTAATTCAAATGCTTTAGGTAGTATTGAGAATTCTAAGCAAAATACTGGGGGTATAGTTGGAGTATTGGGAGATCAAAACAGGAAAATAAATAAAGATTTAGAAGCACCTATGATAATTCAAAGTACATCAGAAATGGATATAATAGGACAAGATAAAGTTGGTGGATTGGCTGGAAATAATATATTGGGTATTATTAAATATAGCTCTTCTTCAGGTACTGTTGAAGGAATTAAATATACAGGAGGTTTTGTTGGTGTTAATAATGGAAATATAGCTGATTCATATTCACATTCAAATGTAACTGGAGTTGATACCGTAGGAGGTTTTGTTGGCTACCATTACAAATTAGAATTTGAAGAAGCAATAGTTTTTGATTGTTATTCTACCGGAAAAGTTGCTGGAGTTTCCGTAGTGGGTGGATTTTTAGGGAAGAATGAAGCATCTGTTGTGTCCTCATTTTGGGATGATGAAACAAGCGGGCAAGCAAATTCAGATGGTGGTAAAGGAAAATCAACTGAAGAAATGAAAGAATTATCAACTTATTTAAATTCACACTGGAATTTTGATTTTGTCTGGGATATAAAAGATTCATATCCATTTATTGACATTCGTAAAGATAATGCACCAACCGATACTGATGGTAATGGATATATTAATATTAAAAATTTAAATGACCTAAGATGGTTTTCTGAAAGTAATCTTTATCTTGATAAAAATTGGGAGCTTGATAATGATATTGATGCTTCTGAGACAAAATACTGGAATGGTGGTAAGGGCTTTAATCCAATTGGAAAATTACACTACTTGTATGGATTTTCGAGTAATTTTTATGAAATGTGGAGTAATTATTTTACTGGAAATTTCAATGGAAATGGTCATACAATCAGCAATATTTACATTAATCTCGAAAAAAGTGATGATGTCGGTTTCTTTAGTGTAGCTTGCAGAGAAATTAAAAATTTAAATTTATTAAATATTACAGTAGTTGGTAATTATCATACCGGTGGATTAGCAGGTTATTATATAGGTACTGATTATGACATTTCTGCATTAAACAGATACCAAAATACTAAAATAACAAATTGTAGTGTAACAGGAGTAATTGAAGGAAATGATTATGTAGGTGGAATATTTGGTGGTGCTTACGGTTGTGATTTGAAATTTTGTAATTCTGATGTTGAAATTAAGGCTAATAATACTTCCGGTGGTTTATTAGGGTATCTCTCTGGTGGTATTCGTTTTATCCCAAAAGTAAAATTTTCCTATTCAAAAGGCAGCATAGAAGGTAATGACAAGTTGGGTGGTTTGATAGGAGGTTCTTCTCAATCGCAAATAATTTCTTGTTATTCACATTCTAATGTTACAGGTAATACAACAATTGGTGGTTTGATTGGAAGAAATAGTAGTGATATTATGGGAAGTTTTTCAACAGGGAAGGTAGTTGGAAATGAAAATATTGGGGGATTGGCAGGTGTGCATTACAAATGGGACAATAGACCAAAAATTGTAAATGGTTTTTGGGATGTTGAATCAAGTGGTATAAAAGAATCAGCTGGTGGTATTGGTTTACCAACAGCTGAAATGCAGAATAAAGATTTTTTCCTCAACGAAGGTTGGAATTTTGATTTCATTTGGGATATTGATGACGGATATCCATATATTGATTTAAAAGAAGATATGAGACCTGAAGACACAGATGGAAACGGATATTTGAATATTAAAACTCTTACAGATTTAAGATGGCTGTCTGAAACAGATTTGGATTTGGATAAAAACTGGGAACTTGATAATGATATTAATGCCGGTGATTCAAAGAATTGGCTTACAGGATTAGGATTTGAACCTATTGGCGATTCACTTTCTGCTTTTACCGGCAAATTTGACGGAAACGGATTTTTAATAGAAAATATTCATATTAACAGACCAACCCAAATTTATATTGGATTTTTTGCAAGAACTACTGACAGTATTAGCAACTTAGGACTAAAGAATATTTACGTAAATGGTTTATATCATTTGGGAGGATTATCAGCGGAATCTTCAGGAGATATAACCAATTGTTTAGTTTCAGGTGAATTACGTTCTGACACAAATTTCATTTATAGTAAAAACATTGGCGGTTTAGTAGGCATTTATTATGATAGTAATGTTAGTCAATGTAATACTAATATTAAGATTAGTGCTAAAACTCTATCGCA
The DNA here is from genome assembly GCA_964542835.1 of uncultured Hyphomicrobiales bacterium. Lineage (GTDB taxonomy): Bacteria > Bacteroidota > Ignavibacteria > Kapaibacteriales > UBA2268 > CAZIXJ01. Next base: position 1,966 of record CAZIXJ010000158.1, on the reverse strand, counting down.
AGACTATATAAGTGTTGGAGGATTAATAGGTGAAAATATTAAAGGTAATATTGAAAAATCGTATTCCTTAGGAGAAATTTCAATTAATCATGGATTCGCAGGTGGACTTACAGGCATGAATGAAGGCAATATTAGAAATTCTTTTTCAAGAGTTGATTTTATGGAAAACGGAAAAATTGCAGGACTTGTTAGTATAAATAAAGGACTGATTGAAAATTGCTATTCTACAGGCAAACTTCAATCCAATCAAGAAAATGCTGGTTTAGCTTTATTTAATTCTATAGATAAATCAGAAATCCTAAACTCATTTTGGGACATTGAGACTAGTAAGCAAACAAAATCATCCGGCGGCACTGGTAAGTCCACTACCGAAATGAAAACAAAATCTACATTCATCGATGCAGGGTGGGATTTTGATGATATATGGTATATTTCTTCAACAATAAATGATGGTTATCCATTTTTCATAGAGGTGGATTCAATTCCGAGTGCGGTAGCAGAAAGACTTATTTCTGATTCTGAAATTTTGATCTATCCAAATCCTGCATCGGATTATATAGAAATATACTTTAGTAACAAAGGGCTTCAGCCCTTTGAAAATGGTGAGGTGATAACGATATATGATGTGCTTGGGGATGTTGTATATTCTTCCACCCCGTCTTTGCGGATACTGAGCGCGGTGGTTACTGAGCGAAGCCGAAGTGACGAAGTGGGCAATGACGGACATTTCGGCGTTTCGGCTACGCTCAACGACCTCTACATTCAGCAACCCTTAAAAATTGATATTTCTCATCTCCCTCGTGGTGTGTATTTTGTGAGGTTTGGGGATAATGTACAGAAGTTTGTGAAGGAGTAAATGATAAAGATGGAGATCACTTTTGAAGTGGTCTCCACCTGAATACTAATAATACTTTTAGTAAAGTATAATTACCTACTCAACAGTAATATAATAAATTACTTCTTGTTCATAATTGAAATGAACCTGCCTTTGATAATATCTTAATGTATAATTTTGTTTTTTAAGATTATCAATTAAAATATATATACCGTCGGCATAGGCATCATCTTCATATATTCCTTGTGGTAAATCGAAGACATTGTTTTCGGGTAATGTATATGAAAATATTTTGTCCGAAGCAAATCTATAAGTGAAAATATCCGGTATTCTTTCTCCGTTAATTTCGCAATATAGTTCATCAAAAATTTCAAGCTCTTTTGATGTTAAAATTGCTAAACTGTCTTTGGGATAACCAAGCGATGCAGGAGCAATAGAAGTTGATACCGGAAAAAATATGGCTTTACCATATGGAATAGTAACATTTCTTTCAATTTTTTTATCGAGCCCTTGTTCACTAAATCCAATAGTTCCACCAAGAAACCATATATTTTCAGGTTGATTCTTAGAAAAAGGAGCATTATCCATTAAAGGATGTGAATCTTTTGGCATAGAAAGTGCCCATTGCCACCAGGCAATCGAATATTCGTTATAGGTTTTGCCAAAATATTTACCGTCAGGTTCCAATATTGCATAATCATCAGTATTGTTGACACTACTGTCGCTGCATGAAGTAAGTATATAAATAAAAACTAAAGCAAGTAATAATTTTTGAAGCATTGTTGTGTTATTATTAATTTTACAGAATAAAAATTCAAATATAGATAAATTTTTCTTTTTTTTCAAAATAAAAAATCAATGTTATTGCACAATATTAAATTTTGCTAGAATTTTCCAATTAAGACATTTTTTTTGTTAAGCTTATAGTTCATAGTTTCAGACATCAATATCAATAATATTATATAACTTTATTAACCATATATTAATATGCTCATACCAAGTTGCTTTCAAACTACATAATCTTTTCTATAAATGAGCATTTATAAGTCATATAAGATGTTTGATGTTATAAGGGTGACACATAAGGCGACAATATAATGATTCCGTATAATTCGATATTTAAGGAAATTA
>CAZIXJ010000157.1:0-6666 GCA_964542835.1 uncultured Hyphomicrobiales bacterium | reverse complement strand
CCAATAATCCACCCCGTCCCGATAAAATCGGGACACCCCCGCCGGCGCAGGAAAGTACTGAAATTGGCAAACTTTGAAATCGAAAAGATGTATTTCTTATGTACAAATTTTGTACAATCTATCTATTATATAACAATTTTTTATTTTGTTACATTCAAAATAGGAGTGAATTTTGAATTGAATTGGAATTTTAATAAATTATGTAAAAAACTTTAATATAAAACCTCTTTTGATATTCGAAAATCTTACTTATTTGAAATTTTCACTTCTTCATCAGGTTCTTTCATGCTGTATTTTGCTATGTCATCCACCGAAATCCTTCTTGCTCCGATATAGCGTCTTTTATAGTAAGAGCTTTCGAGTGAAGATACTGTTACTCCATAGCGGGAACTTGCATGAGCAAATAAATTATCACCGAGATAAATACCTACGTGTGAAGGAAATCTTCTTGAGTAAGTATGGAAGAAAATCATATCACCAAATTCAAGATTCTCACGTTTAACTTTGTCGCCAACGTGTACTTGAGTTCTGGCAGTTCTTGGTAACTTGATGTCGCTTGTGGCAATAAATACCTGCTGAATAAAAGCAGAGCAGTCTATAGACCTTCTCGAATTACCTCCAAATCTGTAAGGTGTACCAAGCCAATCCATTATTACGTCCATAATATCCTGCTTTCTGATACCGCCTTCTGTAAAGGCATAGTCTTCACCTTCTTCTACGAAATTGAGCCACAGCTCTGTAAATTCTTCCATATCAACGGCTACGTCATCTTCGGCTTCCAGTTCGTCCCAGTCTTCTCCGTACTCACCAATAAGCTCTTCAGGTACCGGGCAGCCCTCCTGAATATTTTCGAGATTTTCACTGTCGTCGCGAATAAATGAAGAATCAATTGTAGAGTCATTAATAGCCGGTTCTATTCCTGCAAGGTAAGAGACATCTTCTGAGGTGGTTCTGATAATGTCAAGGGCGAGCTTCCTCGTTTTATCAGGGTTGTATCTCCTTCTGGCATCTGCATCCATAAATGAGGAAAACAGAAGCAAAAGCGATACTACCAGAAATAATGCCGTTTTTGATTTTGTATGAACTATCATAAAATCCATCTATTATTATACATCTTTTTCTTTAATAAGTATCCATAGCAAACTACAAATATAAAACATTTTATTTAATCAGACAAAATAATTATTATAAAAGCATTGATACAATGTTCATCGCAAATATATAATAAATATTGCACTTAATATCAGTTATTCATAAAAATTAATTTTATTTTTATTTATTAAGTAATAAGATTTAATTAAAAACTATTATTCGTTTTCATTAGTTTTTCTTATTTTTATATTTATTGTAATAATTATTTGTGATTTAATATGAAAGTATCAGTTGTTCAATTTGCACCCGAATTTGGTAACGTAAAAAGTAATTTAAATAAAATTAATTATTATATTGATGAATCCAAATCGGATATTATTGTATTTCCGGAACTCGCTGTTTCCGGATATGATTTTTCCGACAGAGATGAAGTATTAAAATATGCAGTTGATTTTAATGGCGATATGATGAATACATTTGCCGAAAAAGCAATAATAAATAATAAAATCATAGTAATCGGATTCCCTGAAAGTACTGAATCAGGAAAAAAACTGTACAATTCAGCAGGGATATTTTTTCCCGATAAATATTTGAATAAAGTTTATCGCAAAACACATCTGTTCTTTCGCGAAAGATTTTGTTTTGACGAAGGAGATACGGGATTTTTCAATATATACTACGATAAATATGATATAAATATCGGCACTATGATATGCTATGACTGGAGATTCCCGGAAGCGGCAAGGACTCTTGCATTAAAAGGGGCGGATTTGATTTTATGTCCTTCCAATCTAGTAACGAATGTATGGGATATTTCCACAAGGTCCCGGGCTTTGGAAAATAAAGTTTATCTCGCAGTAGCAAACCGAACAGGTACGGAAGAGAGAAACGGCAATAAACTTCATTTCAATGGAAAATCTGTAATTTATAAATACAATGCTGAAGAAATCGCCAAAGCATCTTCAGAACAGGAACAGGTTATTTCTGCGGAAATATTTCCTGAGCAAACGAGGAAAAAATCTTTTAATGAATATAACGACATATTCACAGACAGAAGACCACATTATTATTTATGAGGAAGTGATGTTTTCAATAGTTAAGAATATCCATTTTGTCGGTATTGGCGGAATTGGAATGAGCGGAATTGCTGAAATACTTATTAATCAGGGATTTAACGTAAGCGGCTCGGATATGAGTGAATCTGATAATACGGATTATCTGAAAAGAAAAGGTGCTGAAATATTTATCGGGCATTCGGCGGAAAATATAAAAAATGCTGAAGTTGTCGTTTATTCCAGTGCTGTAAATCCTGAAAAAAACGATGAAACGATAGCTGCAAGAGAGAGAAATATTCCCCTGATAAAACGTTCCCAAATGCTTGCCGAAGTATCAAAGCTAAAATATTCAATCGCCGTAGCCGGTACTCACGGCAAGACTACTACGACTTCTATGGCAGGGCTTATGATGATAGAAGCGGGCTATGACCCGACGGTAATTGTAGGAGGTCGCCTGAAAGATTTCGGCGGCACTAATGCAAGGCTTGGAGACGGAGAATGGACCGTAATTGAAGCTGATGAATACGACAGGTCTTTTTTATCGCTTGACCCTGCAGTTGCCGTAATCAATAATATCGAACTTGACCACGTAGATATTTACAGTGATTATGATGATGTGCTTAATACATTTACGGAATTTGCCAATAAAGTACCTTTTTATGGATTTATGGCGCTCGGTATTGATGATAAAGGAGTAAAAGATATATTAAGCAGAATAAACAAAAAAATTGTTACATTCGGGCTTTCCCGTATTTGTGACTACAGAGCGGAAAATATTTCTTTTTCTGAAGCCGGTTCTGAATTTGATGTAATTGAATTTGACAAAACTATCGGAAAAGCCGTATTGAATATACCCGGAGAGCATAATATTAAAAATGCACTTGCAGCAATTGCTGTAGGCAGGCAGCTAAGCATTCCGGCGGACACTATTTTAAAGTCCCTTCAGAATTTCAAAGGTGTACTGAGAAGATTTGACAGAAAAGGAGTAGCAGCCGGAATATCGGTAATTGATGATTATGCTCACCATCCTTCTGAAGTAAAAGCCACTCTTAATGCTCTTCGCAAAAGCTCGGATTCGAGGATTGTCTGTGCATTTCAGCCTCATACATATACAAGGACTCAGGCTCTTTACAGAGAATTTGCAGGTTCATTCGAAAATGCCGATGTATTGCTCGTAACCGATGTATATCCTGCAAGAGAAGTGCCTATCGAAGGTGTTAGCGGCAAACTCATAGCAAATGAAGCCAAAATTCTCGGTCATAAAAATGTACGTTACTTTGATAATCTCAATGAATTAAAAAGCAGTTTGAAAGAGATATTACAGCCGGGAGATACGTTTATTACACTTGGCGCAGGAAATATTTGCAATGTCGCTGATTACTGGATAGAAAATAATTAAATTATAAAGAAATTAATTTCATAAATTTTCGTTAGTATATTTTGATAAATTTAGTTTTGTTGTTTAATAGTCGGGAAAAAAATGAAGAGAAATATCTTTGTATTTCTAATTTTGTTGTTCATTAGCAGTCTTATGCTAAATGCAGAATCAGATATTAAGGAAACCGTAATAGCAGAAGTCGGGAAAGAGAAAATTACATATGCCGAACTTGAGAAGGCATACAATAAGAATCAGAGCAGTAAAACTAATCTTACTGAATTAAATAAAGACAGCATAAAAAATTTCCTTGATTTATACATCAAGTACAGGCTCAAAGTGCTGGATGCCAAAAGAAAAGGATATGAAGAGCATCGGGATGTAATAAATGATATCGAAACAAACAGAAAAATTCTTGCTGAATCTTTTTATCTTGAGAAGAAACTGACAGAGCCTTATGTAGAGAAATCCATTAAAAGGCGAGGTAAAGAAGCAAAAGTAGCTATTATTTTAAAAACTTTTTCTCATAACAGTGATGATTCAAAAGATCAGGCAAAGAAAATGGCTTTGAGCGCACTTGAAAAAGTAAAAAGCGGTGAAGACTTTTCTGAAGTTGCAAAGGAGTTTTCTGATGATAAAAATACTGCTGATAATGGAGGCGTAATACCCGGAAGAATTACATCAGGCGTGGTACAGAGAGAAATTGAAGAGGCGGTATTCAATACGGAAGAAGGGAAAGTATATCCTGAATTAATAAAAACAAAATACGGCTATATCATATTAAAACTACTTTCAATGGATAAAAGAGAACTTGTGTATTCCAGCCATATCTTATTCTCATTCGGTATAGGTGAAGATTCATCAGATGTGATGAAAAGAGCTGACAGCGTACTTACCCTTCTGAAAAACGGAAAAGATTTTGCCCGGCTTGCAAAGGAAGTGTCTGATGATAATGCTACTGCCTCGAAAGGAGGTAGTTTTGATACTCCGTATTCCAGAAGTACGGGATTAGAGCCGAGCGGGTCTGAATTTCTGCCTGAATATGAAAAGGCTCTGTTTGAACTGAAAGACGGTGAATATTCTGATGTTGTACAGACTGATTACGGTATGCACATAGTAAAACGGGATTCTACGATAGATGTGAATTATAACAGAGAAAGAAGAAATCTTGAAGCAACTTATAAAAGATTATATTATAATATTGACAAAAATTCATTGATGGATTCGCTCACAGAAGCATACGGAATGGATATAGAAATGAATGTATTGCAGGAAGTAGTTACATATCTTGATACAAACTATCAGAGCGACGATTCATTCGGTAATGATGTGCCTGAAAAATTATTTGGTAAACGCCTTTATTCTTTTTTCGGTGAAGATTATACAGTTTCTGATTATATTGACCAGATGAACAGCGAAAAAGCCGTTTACGGATTTGGAATTGATACTTCAGGGTTAAAAAAATCAATTTATGTAATGAACCGGCATAAAGTGCTTTCAAAAGCAACTGAAAATCTTGAAAACGAGTACCCTGAATTTAATTCAATTATGAAGGAGTTTAAGGACGGTATATTGCTTTTCAAAGCTGAAGCTGAAGAAGTATGGAATAATCTTGTATTTGATACTACTCTTGCAAAGCAATATTACGATACACTCAGTAAGGATTTGCTTACAAGGCATGATTATGACATAAGTGAGATACTCGTAAAGAAAGAGGATGAAGCACAGGATCTTTGGAAAAAGTTAAATAACGGAGCAGACTTTGAAAAAATAGCTGCTGAAGAGACTATAAGAAAAGGTTACAGAGAGAAAAAAGGCAGTTGGGGAAGGCTCACTGTGGGAAAAGATGTACTTGCAGATAAAGCTCACCAAAAAAATGCTCATTCAGGAGATATTTTGCCTCCATTCAAATATCAGAATGGCTGGGCAATTATTAAAGTTAATGCAGTGCATCCACCGAGAAAAAAGACTTTCGAAGAAGCAGTACCTGACATTGCCCCTGCGGTACAGGATATTAAGCAAAAAATACTGACTGAAAAATGGTTAAATAATGTAAAAGCCAATACTGATATTGTAATTCACGAAAATAAAATAGATGAAATAATAAAAAAATCAAGCAAAAAATAATGAAAAAAAATCTCATAATATTGCTCACTGTATTTTCTGTATTATCAGGATTTGCTCAGCTTGAAAAGGGTGAGGAATTAGACAAAATCGTTGCTATAGTAGGAAAAGAAATCATAATGAAATCTGATATTGACGGCAGAATAATTATGATGGCTCAGCAAAATCAGGCATATAAGCCGGATGACAGTAAGCTGAGGAAAGAAGTATTGAATACCCTTCTCGAAGAAAAACTTTTAATTACAAAAGCTCTGGAAGATTCTGTCATTGTAACCGAAGAAGAGATAAATCAGAGATGGGAAGTATTTCTTAAAACTTCAATAAGAAGATACGGTTCAGAAAGCAGAATAGCAGAAATTTACGGGATGTCCATACCAAGACTGAAGATGGAACTGACACCCGAAATTAAGAATCAACTTCTTTCCTCTAAACTTGTCGAAAGAAAATTTTCCAATCTTACGGTTACTCAGAAAGAGGTAGAAAAATTTTACAGAGAATATAAGGATTCCATTCCACAGGTACCGCCTTCAGTGGAGCTTTATCATATCGTAAAAAATGTTAGTGCCAGCTCTGAAGCGACAAATGAGGTATATGACCTTGCTATGAAAATAAGGGATTCTCTTCTTAAAGATGCAGATTTTTCTGAAATGGCAAAAAAATACAGCGGCGACCCCGGCACTGCTGCCGACGGTGGAAATCTCGGTTGGTTCGAAAAAGGGAAATTATTCCCTGAATTTGAGTCTGCAGCTTTTAAGTTACAGCCGGGAGAAATATCAATGCCCATAAAAACTCCATTTGGATATCATCTGATAGAAACTCTTGAAAAGCGAAGCAATTCGATTAATACAAGACATATATTATTTAAAATCGGACAATCTGATGATGATACTGAACTTGCTAAAAAACGACTTAGTGAAATAAGGGACAGTATTATTTCAGGCAATTATAAGTTTGAGGATGTAGCAAAAAAATTCTCAGATGATAAGGATACAAGGGGATTTGGAGGGTTTATCGGTAAAA